>JAEWWO010000050.1 GCA_023396345.1 Bacteroidota bacterium | reverse complement strand
TAGGTCATTACAGGTATATAACTGGGGTGTTGCAATGTTATTACATAACCCTCAAGCCCACGTTCTTTAGCATCTTCAGCATATTGAGCCAAAACGGCTTCGGGTATTCCCGTTAGTTCTTCTCTGTTTACAATATGCTTAGTATAAGCGTTTGTAGCGGCTAAAACATTTTGACCAAACTGTAACGATTTTATAGACAAATCCATATTCAGCTTTTCAAGTTGCTTTTTATCCTCCTCACTAAGCAATGCACCACTTCTTACAAAGCCTTTATATGTTTCGTTTAGCAACATTTGTTGTTCTTCGTTTAAAGTATATTTTTCTTTTTCGTCGAACACGGTTTTTATTCTTTCAAATAATTTTTTGTTTTGCGAAATTTTAGAGGAAAATTCTGTAAGCAAAGGAGAGACTTCCTGTGCTATTTTCTGCATTTCATCATTGGTTTCAGCAGAATTTAAATTAAAGAAAATAGTAGCCACATCATTTAATTTTTCTCCGCTATAAGCCATTGCTTCAATGGTATTCGCAAAAGTTGGATTTTGCAAACTGTGGGCTATAGTATTAATTTCTTCTTCCGCGTTTTTTATAAGTTCTTTAAATGCAGGCATAAAATCTTCATTATTAATTTTATCAAAAGGTGCAGCCTGCAAAGGCGTATTAAAATCTTTAGTAAGGATATTCATAAATATTAATTTTCGGCAATAAAAATAATCAATTCTCAATCAATAGAAAACTGTGGATCTAAATGTAGAATCATATTATATATTAATAAAATTTGTTGCTTTTGAAATTTTTTATCACTTTTGTTATTAAGTATAATTTACACTAAATAAAAACAACCTTTTATGAAAGGAGCCATTAAATGTCTTGTATATTCAAAACAATGATATTTAAGGTGAATTCTATCTGACAATACAAAAAAACAAAAATCAAACAGATGAAAAAGCTACTCTACATTTTATTGGCACTTATTCTTTTAGTGGTTATTGCCATATTTGCAATCAGCGAAAAATATCATTTTGAAAAATCCATTGTAATCAATGTACCTGTAGAAAAAGTATATACACATATCAGTTCTATGAAAGCCTTCAACGATTGGAATCCGTGGTTAAAAATGGATCTGAATCTTACCATGAACTATACCGGCACTTTGGGCGAAGTGGGAGATAAATACTGTTGGATAAGTCAGGGACTTCAGATATTATTTTAATGCCGGAGGGCAATGGCACCAAAGTTACCTGGACATTAGATTCTGAATTGGAAAGACCCAAAAATTTATTCTCCTTATTTATGAATGGTGCTATGAATAAATCTTATGGCGAAGGTTTGGCAAAGCTAAAAGAACTTGCCGAAAAACAATAAGATGATTTCTAATACCATCCATCAAACTAATAAGAAATGAAAGAGCTTTTCTTTGCAAGATGTGAAGCGTATAAGAAGTTGGGCGATGATACTTTTTTGCAATTGGCAGAAAAAGATTTCTTTTGGCAATACAATGAAGAAAGCAATTCCATCGCTGTTATTGTAAAACATATGACAGGAAACATGATTTCGAGATGGACAAATTTTCTTAATGAGGATGGAGAAAAGCCCTGGCGCAAAAGAAATGAAGAATTAATTAATAATTTTACTACCAAGGAAGACGTACTGAAATGTTGGGAAAAAGGCTGGAAATGTGTATTCGCTGCAATTGATGAAATCAATAAAGAAAATCTTTATCAGACCATTTATATTCGTGGAGAAGGCCTGTCTGTAGCAGATGCGTTTTTAAGACAATTAGCGCACTACTCTAGCCATGTCGGACAAATTATTTACATAGCTAAAATGCTTAAAGGCCACGATTGGCGCACATTATCTACACCCAGAAATCAATCAGATGATTCTATGCGGGATATGCATTGTAAATATGATAATAACGAGCAGGAAAATACTTCTCCAGTTTGTTACGCAAAAAGCAATGAGATACGAGAAGAATATAAAGATTGACGAAATTGTTGCTTAGCTATACATTTCTTCTCTGAGTTGTTTCACTCTTTCGTCTTCCAGATATTCATCGAAGGACGTTAATCTGTCGATGATTCCCTTTGGCGTGAGTTCTATAACTCTGTTGGCAACAGTCTGCATAAAAGTATGGTCGTGGGAAGTAAGCAAAACTATACCGGGAAACGTCTGACAACCATCGTTGAAACTTTGTATGCTTTCCAGATCAAGGTGATTGGTTGGCTGATCCAATACAATTGCATTGGGATTCTGCAACATCATTTTACTTACCATACAACGCACCTTTTCTCCTCCGCTCAAAACGTTTGTTTTCTTCATAATATCATCGCCGGAGAAAAGCATTTTACCAAAGAAGCCTCTTAAAAAAGGTTCATCTGCATCCGTTACATGCGGCGGCACAAACTGGCGTAGCCAGTCAAGCAAAGGCATTGGCTCATTAAAATATTCCTGATTTTCTACAGGCAAATAAGCTTTGGTAATGGTAGTGCCCCATTCAAATTTACCACTGTCTGCTTTTTCTTCATCATTGATAATTTCAAAAAATTGCGATACCGCCAATGGGTCTTTACTGACAAAAGCAATTTTATCTCCCTTGTTAATATCAAAACTTACATTATCAAACAATACTCTTCCGTCAACAGATTTTTTCAGTTTATCTACATGCAATATCTGATTGCCCACTTCGCGCAAAGGCTGAAAAATAATACCGGGATATTTTCTGTTAGATGGCTCAATCTCTTCAATAGTAAGTTTTTCCAAAGCTTTCTTTCTGGAAGTTGCCTGCTTTGATTTAGAGGCGTTGGCACTGAATCGTGCAATGAAATCAAGTAAAGCCTGACGTTTATCTTCGGTCTTTTTATTTTTATCTGCAATCTGGCGCGCCATTAATTGCGAACTTTCGTACCAGAAGGTATAGTTACCTGTGAATATTTTAATTTTCTGACGGTCAACGTCTGCAACGTGCGTACACACTGCATCCAGGAAGTGACGGTCGTGGCTCACAACCAAAACAATGTTCTGATAATCTGCAAGGAAATTCTCCAGCCAGCCAATGGTTTCAATATCCAGTCCGTTGGTAGGCTCATCGAGCAACAGGATGTCAGGATTGCCAAACAAGGCCTGTGCAAGCAACACACGCACTTTCATGTTACTAGGTATATCCTTCATCAACATATAATGCATATCATCTTTAATACCCAATCCGCTCAACAATGTGGCAGCATTACTTTCCGATTCGTAACCACCCATTTCTCCATACTCAGCTTCCAGATGACTGGCTTCCATGTAATCATCTTCCGTAGCATCCGGATTGGCATATATGGCATCTCTTTTTTGCACTACATCCCACATTTGCTTATGTCCCATCAGCACCGTATTCAGTACCGTTTCATTATCAAACTCGAAATGGTTTTGTTTTAAAAACGAAAGTCTTTCGCCCGGAGTTATTTCTACCGTTCCTTTATTAGGTTCAATTTCTCCGCTTAGTATTTTCATGAAGGTAGATTTACCCGCACCATTGGCACCGATAATTCCATAGCAATTTCCTTTTGTAAAATTGATGTTTACTTCATCGAACAATACTCTTTTTCCGTAAGCTAAAGTTATATTTCTTGCACTAAGCATGTTATTTCTCCTGTAAAATTTTGAGGTGCAAAGGTACAAATTATTTACCAATTCTAAAGCCGGAAAGTGATTATAAAACTATGCGGACGAGACGGGTCTGTTAACCTGTATTTTGCACAATTCTTTAAAAATATTTTAAACAAATCAAAACATACATTTAAATAAAAGTTTTTATATATCGGTTAACATTTTTATTTGATAAATGCTTATATCTTCACACACTTATTTTATTAAAAAATGAAACCCATACCATAAAAGAAACCTCAAACTAAATAATATACAGGTTACTTACATGAATTAAGCAGAAAATAAAATATACACATGAATAAATTTCTACAGATTTCCAATATAGTATTGATTGCGGCCGTTGCTGTTTTATTTATATTGTTTTTCAGCAACAGAAACAAAAAGTCACAAGTAGATGTAAGTGCTACAAAAACTACGACTGTAAAGGATTCTGCACAAAATAAAAATTTTACGATTGCCTACTTTGAACTGGATTCGGTTGAAGCCAAATACAAATATTACAATCAGGTGAAAAATAATCTGATTGCCAAGGAAAAACAGGTACAGAATACACTGGAGGGTTTACAGAAAAGATTTGAAAATCGTTTAAAAAGCGCGCAGGAAAAGGGTCCTACACTTTCTCAAAACGAGCAGGCTGCTTTACAACAAGAACTGGAAGGCATGCAGCGCGAATATGCTCAAAAAGATCAGAGCATGAAAGAAGAACTGATAATGGATCGGTTTAAAAAACTGCAATCTGTAAACGAACGCATTGAGAAAATAGCTTCTCAAATTGCCGAAGAGAAAGGCTATTCCTATGTTCTCTCAAGATATGAAGGAGGAGAAAATAATATCATCTATTTCAGAGATAAGAAATTCGACATCACAGGAGAACTGATAGACAGACTGAACAAAGACGAAGCTCAATAATATTATTGTTTAATAGCCGCAGTATTTGTTGGTGCGGTATTTCCCTGATATTTATTAATAAATGCCATTACCTCTTCTTTGGTAACTTCAGCATTTTTGTTATCAATGTTAACTACCACAAGCATGCCTGTTGAGTCCGGCGTAGAAACAAATGCATTTGCCAGATTAAACATTTCACTCTTTCTTAAAGTGCCGTCTCCATTCCATACCTCGGGGTTTGATAAACATCCGTCAGTTGGCGTGTTGGGATAAAAATGTTCCTGTTTAAAAAACTTAGGATCAAGTGTTGTACCGTGCACAATAATATATCTGCGACCAATCAATCCTGCGTAATACGATTCATACATGGGAGAATAATTTTGCCATGATGGTGGAAGCAAACGCTGGTAATTGGTATACGCATCTGCTGTAGAGTCATAAGGCATTCCTCTCCAGAACAAATATTCATTCTGATAAGGAATAATAGATTGTAAATTTGTTGTAGGTCCTATCAAATTATTGATAGAATGGCCTACTCCGGCAATGCTGTACAAACCCTGAGGTGTGCTGCCATTGGTAATAAAATAAGGAAGATTACTTCCCGACCTTGCAAGTTGCTGCACCATTAAAATATTTCCTTTGTCATCCTTTGCAAAACTACCGTCAGCATTTTGCAAAACTGCTATACCATTATAGTCGCGGTTCCAGCGCTGAAAAGAATACACAGTTTTTCTTCCGTACAATCTCTGATAAACAAACAACTGATTAATATCGGGAGTGGATTCATTTTTTTGAGCAGCGTATTTGCTCATGTATTTTTTTAATTCGATAAGAATAGGCAATGTATCACTCACTATACCAAACTTCGCATTTGTTTGTGCAATCAATTGATTTACGTTAGCAGCAGAAGTATCTTGTCTGTACAAATAAACCGTACCTATTGCATAATTCTTGGGATTGCTTTCAATAGCAAGAGCCTGTTTTACTTCTTCTGCATATTTATCAGGATAAGTTGCGTAAACCGCAGAAAGAAAAGCCTGA
>JAEWWO010000278.1 GCA_023396345.1 Bacteroidota bacterium | reverse complement strand
TTTTTTATGTGCCGTAGTTAATTCTCCGTTGGATAATTCCGCCTCCCACAACATCATCACCTTCGTAAAAAACAGCACTTTGTCCGGGTGCGATTCCTTTTGCATCGTCATAAAATTCAAAACGAAGGCTTCCGTCAGCCTCATTATACATTTTCCCTAATGTACCACTGTCTTTATAACGAATTTTGGTAAGCAATTCTGTTCCGTCTTCTACCCCTTCGTATTTAAGCCAGTTAACCTTAGCAATAAAAACTTCTTTTTTCACCAAATCTTCTTCATCACCCAAAACAACCGTATTGGTTTCCGGAATAATTTCCGTAACATAAATGGGTCTGCCCACAGCCACCAGACCTTTACGCTGACCAATGGTATAAAACGGATAACCTTTATGCTTGCCCAGTATTTTTCCTGTTTTATCTACAAACAATCCACCATCTACTCTTTCTTCCAGTCCGTCAACTTTTCTTTTCAGAAAACCACGATAATCATTATCCGGCACAAAGCATATCTCATAACTTTCGCTTTTCTTTGCCAGTTCGGGATAACCGTAATCCTCTGCCATTTTTCTAATTTCCGATTTTCGATAATTACCCAAAGGCAATAACGTTCTGCTCAGCAAATCCTGCTCCAATCCCCATAAAACATAACTCTGATCTTTGGTTTCATCGGCACCTTTGCTTAAATAATATCTTCCGTTAGTATGCTGATGAATATTTGCGTAATGTCCGGTAGCAATATAATCACAACCCATAGCATCTGCACGTTTCAGCAATGCACGCCATTTAATGTGTGTATTGCACATTACGCAAGGATTTGGCGTGCGTCCGGCAAGATATTCGTCTACAAAATTCTCTATTACAAAATCACCGAACTCATCTCTTATATCCAATATAAAATGCGGGAACCCATTTTCTACAGCAGCTTTACGTGCATCATTAAAGCTATCTACATTGCAGCAGCCTGTTTCCTTGGTACTTCCGCCACTTGCAGCATAATCCCATGTTTTCATAGTAATACCAATTACTTCATAACCTTCTTTATGAAGCATCAAAGCAACTACGGTACTGTCAATACCGCCGCTCATGGCCACTAAAACTTTTCCTTTACTCATAAACTTTGCAAAGTTACACTTTTCTGTAGGAGTGTTGGTGATAAAAAAACTATTTTGACAATTTGATGATGTAGAATAGATATAAAAGAAAAGAACGCGCCGGCTGGCGCGTTCCTACATTATTATTGAAGTTGTTTTAAATTTTTTTGTATAAAGTGCCATTAGGCACGAAATGTTAATAGAATAAAGATACGCAAAGCATACAAGCCACGTAGTGGCGACATATTTTAATTGAATGATGACGCACCGATGGTGCTTTTATGAATTATTGTAATATTTTTCTATTAATATACTTCTCGTAAACGAGCTATGATGAAAATTTTAAACAACTTCATTATTAAAAAAAAATAGCTTCGCTCGCTATGACGCATCTTCTTACTGTATTATTTTTCCTGCAAACTACGCCTATCATTAACCATTAATAATTGATAATTGATATCATCTTTTACGCTCGCGTTTTTCCATATATTCCAAAACAGCTTTTTTAGTTGTGAGCCAGTTGCGCTGCTCTTTAAAGGCGTCTATTTTACCTTGTCTTGCCAACAAACTAATATATTCCTGACCATACGGCACATCAGGCTCCTGAGCTATATCGCCGATAGTTTGATAATCGTCATAAGAATTGTTCAGAGAACTTATATAAATATCTAAGCTCCGCTCCAGTGCCTGCAATATCAACAGCAATAATTTTCCATAATCGCCATTATTAGCAGTATTCAAGGCATCATAATATTTTTTCCTGTCGTTTTTAAGAATTATTGCCGGAGGATAACCCTCTTTCATCAGCAAAAGATTATACATCAGGCGTGCCGTTCTCCCATTCCCGTCAAAAAAAGGATGTATCCATACAAAGCGATGATGAAATATAGCAGACTTGATAACAATGTCGGTTTCTGATTCGTTTACCCAATTGATTAGCTCCGTCATTAATGAATCAACTTTCAAAGCATTGGGCGGAACAAAATTCGCCCCCGTTATTCTTACTCCGGAATTACGATATCTGCCTGCAAAGTCTCTCTCAATTTTCTGTAATACAAGTTCATGAACTTTTAGAATATCAACATCAGAAACAACATAATTTTTATGTATCAGATTTTCAATAAATGTAATAGCATCCTGATGATTTACAGCTTCAAAATGCTCACGCAAAGACTTTCCTTTAATGGTAAAGCCTTCTTCAATAACCATTTTAGTTTCCTGCAAAGTGAGTGTATTACCCTCTATACTGTTTGAATTATATGTCCATTCCAGTGCAAGACTTTCTTTAATACTTTTTACGGCATAAGCTGGTATAGGGCGCATTTTATCTAATTTTTTTTTCTTTTGATAAATACGTTCCAGCAACTTTTCCAGCCCATCAAATTGATATGAATATTGGTACCACAACACAATAACGCAAATTTACAAATTTTTCTTTTATATCGGATAAATATATTTAATTATTTATCCGATATAAACATTTTTTACAACACTGTAAAAAAAGGAACGCACCAGTTAGCGCATACCTACAGGAAAAAACACATTATTAAACAGATAGCTTCGCTCTGCGC
>JAEWWO010000269.1 GCA_023396345.1 Bacteroidota bacterium | reverse complement strand
CTTTGCCCAAAATATATAACCTGCGGATTTCCAGTGGAAAACAGTTTATGTAAATGTCATTATTTTTCCCCTCATAGGATATTACGATGCCTGCTGCGAAAAAGGTGGTGTCTTTCACAGGTTTTTGTGCCATGAGCTCGTTGCAAAAGAGCAGGGCAAATAATACTATAATGTGTCTATACATAACAACAATGCTTTGTTTTCTTTTATTCAGGCGAGTTGCTAAAATTTTCCCACCTATTATTACGTTTCAAATGAAAGAACTGCTAAGAAAAAGATGAAAACGCTTCTCATTTTATTAATCTTTTAAGAAAAGTAAATCTGAAATTTAGTTTGATCTTTAATGGGATTGCCATCGTAAATGTTTTCTTTGGATATTA
The DNA here is from genome assembly GCA_023396345.1 of Bacteroidota bacterium. Classification (GTDB taxonomy): domain Bacteria; phylum Bacteroidota; class Bacteroidia; order Chitinophagales; family Chitinophagaceae; genus Haoranjiania. Next base: position 4,142 of record JAEWWO010000269.1, on the reverse strand, counting down.
TGATCTCGATGCCATTTTTGTTTCGCTCAAACCGGTCTTCAGAATCTCCTTCCGAAAGCACATATAGTTTCAGACGGTGTTTTTGAATTTCGCCCTGCCTTTGTTCAAGCCAGATTTCACCACATCTGTCATTAATGAATCGAAAGGACTTTTATTATTTTTATCCTATTATTTTTACTCCTGATAATACGTTTTGAATTTCTGCAAATCTTTATCGTAAATGATAGCAATTTTTACATCTTCTCCCTGTGCAATAATTCCATCCTGCGGAGCACCGCTGAACTCATCGCTGTTCATAAACACGGATGCACCTTTTTTGAAGCTGTTAATCTTCATTTTGTCGGAATAATTTTCTGCAAATGCCAGATAAGGTTGTTTGGTGGCGCTATTGATACAAATGATAAGCAATCGGCTTATTTGTTTTTCGTTATTATCCATTAATACAGCTACATCGCGCTGGCCATCGCCGTCAAAGTCGCCAAAAGCAACGGAAGATTTAGCACGTTCTGCATTTTGCGTAATGGTGTAACTGTTGCCATTGCTGTAATTGCTTTCCAACAAAAGTTTTTTTACGCCAGCACCCAAATCAGAAAAAGGTGCTAAGGAAAAATTCTTTTTATAATCTTCAAACCGATAATCATAAATTAAGTAATTGGCATTTACCGTGTACGCTGTGCCGCCACCTGTGGCAGTTGCAGGATTTTGTAAATAAATAACTTTGGAGGATTCTGTAGATTTTGTTTCGTCAGCGTAAACAACATCGCCAAATTTTAACTGACCTGTTGCTACCGGAAGCGTTTTGGAAATTACGCGATATTCGCTGTAAGGCGATTCCTCTTCACCATAATAGTTTTCTTCTTTAGCCTGTGTGGCAGAATCTGTTTTTGTAAGTGCAGTGTCTTGTTTTGGAGTATTTGTACTATCCGTTACGGAAACAGATACTGTATTTACGGGAGGTTTGTTTTGTTTTTTATGAAAAAAACCAAAGTAAATTCCAATACCTAATAGTGCTACACCCAAGATGGCAGCAACTGTATAGATTGTTTTCTTTGATATGCTAACTTCATCCGAATGGTTGTTTTCAGGCTCTTGCTGAATGTGAAAATTATTATCCATATATGATAGTTTTATTTTTTATTTTTTAAATCAGTTAAAAATTGTTTGTACTCCGTGCTGGGCAAGTAGGAGAATATTTTAAAGAATATATCTGCTACTTCTTCCTTGTCATTATCCTTCTCCTTATAATGTCTGCCTACGGCTTGATAGGTATGCAGCATAAGGGAAGAAAATTCTTGTGTGTTATCCATTTCTTCTCTTGTATAATCTTTATTTTTTTCAAAAAAGTTTAATAGATATTCTCCGGCTTTGTTTAGCAATTCTTTATTCTCTGTTTTATTTTTTTTATAATCTGCTACAAATAAGTTTACACTTGCTGCATACTGTGTTAGCTTTGCAGTGGTATAATCTTCACTGTTATTTGCATGACTTTTTACATATTCATTTGCCAGATTTTGTGCTGTAATGTAATCTTCAAGCTGGACAGCCATTTGCATTTTTTCTACAGACGAGAGAGCAGAATGTTTATAAATATTTTCAAGAATCCCTTTAGTATAAGGATTGGATAAATATTCCGACGAATAATTATTCAACATGAGGAGCATTAAGTTTTTTCTCCATTTTTCATTGGTTTGTTCGTTGAAATATTTTACAGCCTCGTTTTGATATTTCAGTTTGTTTTCAGCAGATATATCGTCTTGTGCAGTAGCATAGTAAAGAGATTGAAACATGTAGTATCTTTCATCCATAGGTTTGATATCTACCTTAAGTCCTTCTCTTTCGTAATTATCAAAGAATGTTGTAAAATGTTTAATGCTTTTTTCGTATTCTGCAAGAGCTAAATGACAGCGACCATATAAAGTATAAAAATCGTTGTCTAAGGGTATAATTGATTTATCCATTAAATCAATGCACTCCTTGTGTCTGCTTGCGTTTTGACTAAGAGAAGCGGCATTCCAAAGATTCATCCGCGATTTTTTGTTAAGATTATAAGCTCTAAGTGCATAATCGTACGCTTTCTCGTCATCGTTAAGATTGGAGAAACTTGCAGACAGTTGTGAATAGTAACTGGCTAAAGTTTCAGTGTCTTCTACGGGACAATAAAGAGCTGCAAGACGAAACTTTTCTTTAGCTTTTTCAAATTCATGTATATAGAAGTAAGAGATTCCGGCACTTTCCAGAGCATCATGATCCTTGTTTTCCAGTTTCAGATATTTTTCATATTCCTCTGCGGCACGTCTGTATTGCCCTTCTTCAAACAAGCTGTCGGCTTCATTGCGTAATAGCGTTGCGGATTTGGTTTGCGCATCAACATGAAAGCAAACAAAAAGAATGAGTATGGATAAAAAAAACTTCATTGAATACATATACTTTATTGAAATCTTTAATGTAAAAATAGAATAAATGATTTAATAATAATCCAGAAAATTTATTTATGTTGTGTTTGAATGTAAATTCGTAAATCCATAAGGAAAATTTGCACAGACAGAATAAGCTTACCAAAATAATTACTTTAAATGCTAAAATATTTAGTAATTTTATTCCAAATATTTTAGTATGTATTACAATCACAATAACCTTACACGTGCTACGGCAGGCAACATTATTCTTTACATAGATATGAACAGTTATTTTGCGAGTTGCGAGCAACAGTTGCAGCCGCAATATCGTGGATTGCCTATAGGTGTTTGTCCTTTCATGGGAAATGACCCTGTAATTATAGCACCATCTAAAGAAGCAAAAATATATGGCGTAAAAACGGGTATGCGTTTTCAGGATGCACGCAAACTTTGTCCGCAAATAACTATGGTACAGGCAAGACCCGTAGAATATAGAAAGATACATATACAACTGATGAATATCTTACTCAGCTATTGTGAGGATGTAATACCCCGGAGTATTGATGAAGCTGTTATGAATCTTACGGCTTATAAATATATTTATCACGATTTCAAAGTACTGGCTTTAAAAATAAAAGAGGATATTAAAATGCAAATAGGAACGTATGTAACCTGTTCTATAGGCATTTCTCAAAATGTGTTTCTGGCTAAACTGGCAACAGAAATTCAAAAGCCTGATGGTTTGATAGAAATTACTCCGGAAAATATTGAATTCTTTTTATCGAAAATGCAACTTACCGATTTGCCGGGCATTGCAGCAGGCAATGAAAAAAGATTAAAGAGTGCGGGAATACGCAAACCCATTGATTTGTATAATGCTTCGGAATCCTTGCTGCGTAAGGCTTTTGGCGGCGTAGTGGGAAATTACTGGCATTACAGATTGCACTTCAGAGAAGTAGATTTATATACTTCATCCAATAAAACCATGAGTGCCATGCGCACGCTTTCTGCCAATACGCGTTCATCCGAAATAGCTATGGAAGGGATGCTTGTGTCACTATGTACCAAACTGGAACAACGTATGGTAAAGTCTGAATTGTTTTGTCGGGATATAGTATTTACTACAAGTTATTACGACAGAGAAGGTTTTAAAACTTCAATAAAATTGCAAGAACCTGTGCAGGATGCCATAGATATTTTGCATCATATTCATCAAAGGATAAAGGTTTATCAGAAAGAAACTTCTAAGAAAGTGTTTGCTAAAAATATTCGTTCCATGTGTGTTGTGGTGTTTAATTTTGTGGATGCGAAATATTTGCAATACAGTTTGTTTGACAATCGTATGCAGAAAGATATTTTAAGGAAAGCTGTATATAATTTAAAAGACCGTTATGGAAAAAATATTGTACGTAAGGCCTGCGAAACCATAGAGGATGGGCATTTGCGCGATGCGATAGGTTTTGGTTCCGTGAAAGATATTTATCAGGGAAGTATGTTGGAAACAGGCTTTAATAAATATATGCTGGAGGAGGAGGTGATAGAGGATAGATGATAGAGGATAGATGATAGATGATAGATGAAAATTGAAAATGGAAAGTGGAAAGTGGAAAATTGACCTTTGACCTTCCCTAAATAGCATTGACCGTTTTTTAGTTAATAATTCATTTTCCATTTATTTATTAATTACTATCGGACAATTATGAGCCTGAGGATCTTTACTTGGGTTAAAGTTGAGGTGGCTCGATG
>JAEWWO010000261.1 GCA_023396345.1 Bacteroidota bacterium | reverse complement strand
ATTATCAACCTGAAACAATTTTAGAATTAGGCACCTGCTTAGGTATTACTACTGCATATCTTGCCAAGGCAGGAAACAACAAAGTTACAACAATGGAAGGTGCAGATGAAGTGGCAGAAGTAGCTGCCAGTGTGTTTCAACATCTTGATTTGCAAAATATTGAAATTATAAAAGGAAATTTTGATAATACATTACCGGAATGGATTAATAAACAGAAAGAGGCAGACAAAAAACTGGATTTTGCATTCATAGACGGAAATCACAGAGAAGAGCCGACGGTTAATTATTTTGATGCGTTACTTCCTCTCATACATAACGATTCTGTTATGATATTTGATGATGTGCATTGGTCTGAAGGAATGGAAAATGCATGGAGCAGGATTATTAATCATTCTTCTGTAACTTTAAGTATCGATTTATTTTTTATAGGAATTGTTTTTTTTAAAAAAGAGTTTAAACAAAAACAACATTTTACTATCCGATATTAATTGGTTGAAAATAATTAAAGCAAAGGAAATTTTTTAATGAAATTATACCCGCAGGCAGCAGAGGAACAGATTGAGTTTGACAAGGTGAAAGCCTTGCTGGCGGAGCATTGCAGAACGGAGTTTGCCAAATATCGTGCACAGCATTTGCGTATTCATACCCGAAAAGATTACATAGAAAGAGAGTTAACACAAACACACGAATATAAATTAGTAACCGAGCAAAGTCTTGTATTTCCCAATGATGTTATTCTTAATATTTCCAGAGATTTGCAACTGCTCGGTATCAGCGGCAGCACATTAACAGGAGACGAATGGTTGCAAATAAGAAGATTGTGCGTTGCTATGGAAAATATTTTCCGTTGGTTTAATGAGGAAAGAAAATTGGCTTTTCCTGCACTGTATCTCGTGATAGAAAATACGTATTACGAAAAGTCAATTATTGAATCTATTGATGTGGTTATTGATGAATACGGAAACGTGAAAGATACGGCATCAGATGATTTGCAGCGCATCAGAATGAGTCTTTACAGGAAGAGAAATGAGTTGAGACGTGCGTTTGAACGTGTTGTTGCAAAATTAAACAAAGCCGGATATACCGCAGATATTGAAGAAAGTTTTAGTAACGGCAGAAGGGTGGTGGCTGTATTTTCGGAACATAAAAGACAAATAAAAGGTATACTTCACGGAGAAAGTGATAGCAGAAAAACTGCTTTTATAGAACCTGAAGAAACTATAGAATTAAACAATGAAGTTTATTCACTGGAAAGTGAAGAGCGAAAAGAAGTATTGCGTATATTTAAAGCTCTTACCTCTAAACTGAGTGTTTATGCGCCTTTGCTGAAGCAACATTATGAGATTTTGGGTTTGTACGACTTTATCCGTGCAAAGGCTTTACTGGCAATTGATATTAAAGGACATTATCCTGAAGTAATAGATAAAGCGGTGGTTGATTTAGTTGATGCTTATCATCCCTTACTTTTTTTATACAATCAAAACAACGGTAAACCAACTATTCCTTTAAACATTCAGTTTAACGATGCTAACAGAATTTTGGTAATAAGCGGACCCAATGCCGGAGGTAAAACTGTAGCTATGAAAACTATCGCATTAAATCAGATGATGATGCAGAGCGGTTTGCTTGTGCCTGTAAAACCTTTGTCGCGAATGGGTATATTTAAACAACTTTTTATTCATATAGGCGATACCCAAAGTATAGAATTTGAACTGAGTACTTATTCAGCACATCTCAATGCCATGAAATTTTTTATAGAAAATGCAAATGGTAAAACACTGTTTTTTATTGATGAACTGGGTGGCGGTTCTGATCCTAATTTAGGCGGAGCCTTTGCTGAAGTTATTTTGGAAGAGTTAGCCAGACGACACGCTGTAGGCATCGTTACTACACACTATCTTAACCTGAAAGTTATGGCTAATCATACGCAGGGATTGTTCAACGGGGCTATGGCTTTTGATGAAGTAAAATTGCAGCCTTTATATAAACTTATTGTTGGAAAACCGGGCAGCTCCTACACTTTCTCTATTGCAGAGCGAATAGGGTTGCCAAAACATTTAATCAATCGTGCAAAAAAACTGGTTGATGATAATCATTTTAAACTCGACAAGCTGCTAAACAGTACAGAGCAGGGATTGCAAAAACTGGATAAAGAAAAGAGAGATTTGCAAAAGACCGTTAAAGAAAATGAGCGATTAAAAAAAGAAATGCAGCATGTGCTTGATAAAGAAAAACATAAACAGCAGGTAGAAATTCTGAAGCAGCAAAACAGAATTACAGAAGAAAGAATTGCTTATCTCAAAGATACGGAGCGCAAGCTGAAGCAAATGGTTTTGTCCTGGCGAAAAGCAGACGATAAAGAAAGTGTTGTAAAAGAAATCAACAGCATACTATTCCCTAAAAATGAAAAAATAGTTGTAGGAAAAAAACTCAAAAAGATTGATGCCCGTTACAAAGAGGTCAATGAAGAAATTACAGTAGGCAGTAAAGTGAAAATCAAAAAAAATCATCACATTGGCGAAGTAAAGGAATTGCGTGGCAAGCGTGCAATAGTGCAGATAGGGCAGTTGCCTATGAATGTAGAATTGAGCGAATTGGTTCCGGTAATAGAGAAGAATATTTCTGAATAAATTTTTGTAATTTTATTCCTAAGTCGTTTAATTTTTAAAACCTTTACCTATGAATACTGTGGGAAACATCATCTGGATTATCTTTGGTGGATTCACTTCCTTTCTCGGTTACATAACCGGAGGTTTGGCTCTATGCCTCACTATCATTGGTATTCCGTTCGGTATACAATGTTTTAAACTGGGTATTGCTATTTTGTTTCCGTTTGGTAAGCAAATCAGAGAGGTAGAAAATTCTTCCGGTTGCCTCAATCTTTTTATGAATGTAATCTGGATTATTTTTGGCGGACTTTTCACCGCATTGTCGCATTTATTTTTCGGAATACTTTTATTTATCACAATTCTGGGTATTCCTTTTGCACGGCAACATTTTAAACTTATGCGTTTAAGTTTTTCTCCCTTCGGAAAATCATTTGAATAATAAACTAAACATTCTGTTATGGATGAGCGGTTACTTCATTTTATCTGGCAGCATAGTTTTTTCAATTTTTCACAATTAAAAAGTGAAGAGGGTGAGCATTTGGAAATTATTCATCCCGGTTTTTACAACAACAATCAGGGTCCTGATTTTCTGGAAGCGAAGATAAAAGTTGATGATACCTTGCTAGTGGGAAGCGTAGAAATCCATGTGAAATCGTCTGACTGGAATACGCATAAACACAGTGCTGATAATAGATACAACAATGTAATCCTGCATGTTGTGTGGGAAAATGATGTACACATACAAAGAAACTTTTCAACGCTTTGTTTGCACAATCGCACATCAAAATTATTGCTGAGCAAATACAGAGATTTAATGGAAATTAAAAGTTTTGTATTCTGCGAAGATAATTTACCCGTACTTTCAAAATTGAGCTGGCTGCAATGGAAAGAACGACTGGCTGTAGAACGATTGGAAAGACGTGCTACAGAAATAATCACTTTATTTGAAAATAACCGTCAACATTGGGAAGAAACTTTCTGGCAATTACTCACAAAAAATTTTGGAATAAAAGTGAATGCAGATGTTTTCTTTGAGTTGTCAAAGCTAATATCCATCAATGTTCTGGCAAAGCACAAACATCAGATACATCAACTGGAAGCTGTATTGCTGGGGTCGGCAAAATTACTTCCGGAGAATACGGAAGATGATTACGTTCAGATTCTGAAAAGAGAATACAATGTTTTACAAAAGAAATTTTCTTTAAAAACAGTTGAAAGCGCTCCGTTGTTTTTAAGGATGCGTCCTGCAAATTTTCCTACTATCAGACTGGCGCAACTGGCTATGCTTGTTCATCGTTCATCGCATCTATTTTCTAAAATAAAAGAAGCGGAAAATATAGAAGAAATAAAAAATATGCTGAAGATAACGGCTAACGATTACTGGCATTATCATTACGTTCCGGGCGATGAAGGCAGCGATTATTTCCCCAAGACTTTAGGCAAAACAATGATAGAAAATATAATTATCAATACCATTGTTCCTGTAGTATTTGCGTATGGTCATTATCATCAGCAGCAGATGTATAAAGACAAGGCATTGGACTGGCTGCAAAAAATTAAGCCCGAAAATAATACGATTATCAGACAATGGAAGTCTTTAGGTATAGAGTATACAAACGCACTGGAAAGCCAAGCTTTGATAGAACTCAAAAATAATTATTGCGATGAAAAAAAATGTCTGGATTGTACTGTTGGTAAGCAATTGCTGGCGCAAAAATAAAATTCCCTCTCCATAAAAAAGAGAGGGAAAATGTTTTTTTAGAATCTCTCTAAATTAGAGAAGAAAAAGTTGCCTTCTATTTGAGCATTTTCATCGCTGTCGCTTCCGTGTACAGCATTTTCGCCCATGGATGTTGCATATTTTTTACGGATAGTTCCTTCTTCAGCTTTTGAAGGATCAGTGGCTCCGATTAATGTTCTGAAATCAGCTACTGCATTCTCTTTTTCAAGTATTGCAGCTACGATGGGTCCGCTGCTCATAAAGTCAACCAATTCGCCGTAGAAAGGACGTTCTTTGTGCACTTCATAAAAAGCACCTGCCTGTTCTTTGGTAAGTTTTGTCCACTTCATAGCTTTTACAGCAAATCCTGCTTTGATTATCTGATCTAAAATCGCCCCGGTATGTCCGTTATTGGTGGCATCGGGTTTAATCATGGTAAATGTTCTGTTGCTCATAATAAATTTTGAATTTGCGCAAATATATTCCAATAATTTTCATTTTTCATATTCATTGATTTTTTTATAAAGGATTTAAAATTATTCAGAATATTTACTCATCTTTAATGCGCATCACTTTTTCCGACAAATTTTCCTGTAATGCTTATCTGTTCTGCTTTTCCGTCAGATTATATTAAAAATTAACGTCATTTTTTCAGTAAAATCAACATAGTATGTTATTTGTGG
>JAEWWO010000224.1 GCA_023396345.1 Bacteroidota bacterium | reverse complement strand
ATCCACAACCTTATCAAAAAAACCTCTTGCATGCAAACCTGCGGCATCTTCCTGCGTAATATTTCCTGTGGCTTTCATTGCTTCAAAATCTTCTTTTGGAATATATTTTTTTGTAGAAAAAGTGTATTCCATTTTGTTGCGGTAAAGCGTCGTCTGCTCACAGCCTGCAATAGGCATAATTTTAGGAAAATCAATCTTGGCAATACGTTGCAGACTATCTGCCACCTGTTGCTGTTTGTAATGCAATTGTTTTTCGTAAGGCAATGTTTGCCATACGCAACCTCCGCAGGCTCCAAAATGTTTACAAAATGGTGTAACTCTGTCCGCTGAATAGGAATGAAACTTTACGGGAAAACCGTTTGCCCAGTCTTTTTTATTTTTTGACAATTGCACATCTACCACATCGCCGGGAATCACGTTTTCTATAAAAACAGCTTTGCCGTCCACTTTTGCAATGGCTTTGCCTTCGGCAGCATAATCTTCTACCCTGACCTGTTCTAATATAATCCTCTTATCTTTCTTTCTGCTCACGATGCGAAGATAAAATATATAATTGGCGCAATAAAATCTATAAGAAAACTTTTAACATGTTCAAAGCCGCTGTATATAACAGCCACATTTCCTTTTTAAAACGTATGCATTTTTATGTAATACAAATAATTTTCCTAAATCAATTTAATGAAGTAAATTTACGCTCGAAAAAAATATCTAAAATCTCAATAATTATGATAGACTCTCTCGAAAAAATTGACGTGGATGTATACTCCAATCCGGAAGCCGGGGCGCAGGCAGTGGCTGAGGAAATAGCTCAATTAATAAAATCTAAACAGGAAAAAAACGAAAAATGTGTGTTAGGATTAGCTACGGGAACAACTCCGCAAAGGCTGTATGAAATCCTTATTAAAAAACACAAGGAAGAAGGTTTAAGCTTTAAAAACGTTGTTACTTTTAATCTGGATGAATATTATCCTCTGGAAAAAGAAGCAGAACAAAGCTACTGGAACTTTATGCATGTAAGATTGTTTAATCACGTAGATATTCTTCCCGAAAATATTCATCTGCCAAAAGGCAACTGGGAAAAAGATAAAATAAGACAACATTGTGAGGAGTATGAAAAACAAATTGACGATGCAGGTGGCATTGATTTGCAAATATTAGGTATAGGTAATAACGGTCACATAGGATTTAACGAACCCGGCTCCAGCATTCATTCTAAAACAAGACTGGTAGTATTGGAAAATTCTACCAGACTGGCTAACGTAAAAGATTTCCCAAGCATTGGCGATGTACCAAGAATGGCGATATCTATGGGTATCAGCACCATCATGAAATCTAAACGTGTGGTATTGCTGGCTTGGGGTCATAAAGCTCCGATTGTAGCAAAAGCCGTAGAAGGAAATATTACAGAACAAGTTCCTGCAAGTATTTTGCAGCAACACCCCGACTGTACATTTGTAGTGGATGAAGCGGGTGCTGCGGAACTTACGCGCTACAAATCGCCCTGGCTGAGCGGCGAAGTAGAATGGACTCCTAAACTGATTAGAAAAGCAGTGGTGAATCTTTCATTAAAACTCGGAAAACCTTTATTGAACCTTACCGATAAAGATTATATGGAAAACGGTTTGGGAGAATTGCTTACAGAAAAAGGTGATGCGTACGATATCAACCTTACCGCTTTTTATCTGATGCGCGACAGCATTACAGGCTGGCCAGGTGGTAAACCCGGCGCTGAAATGCCCAGACATCCTGAGCGTCCGGAGCCATTCCCTAAAACATGTCTGATATTTTCACCACACCCTGATGATGATATTATTTCTATGGGTGGCACATTCCACCGACTGGTTGAGCAGGGTCATAACGTGCATGTAGCTTATCAAACCAGCGGAAATATTGCCGTAACCGATGAGTTTGTTACACGCTATTTAGATTTTGCCGTAGGCTTTGATGAACTTACAGGTTCTGACAGCAACATCAGTAAAGATGTATTGAAAGATGCGCAAAGCTATCTGGCTAATAAAAAAGAAAATCAGTCAGACACCCCAATCATCAGAGAAATAAAAGGTTTGATAAGAAGAACTGAAGCAAAAGCTACCGCTAAATATGTTGGTTTGAAAGACAATCAGATACACTTCATGAATCTTCCTTTCTATGAAACCGGTTTGATTGAGAAAAAACCAATGGGTGAAGAAGATATTCAAATCACAATTGATTTACTCAAAAAAGTAAAACCCCAACAAATATACTGTGCAGGCGATTTAGCCGATCCGCACGGAACACACAAAGTGTGTCTGGAAATTGTTTTTGAAGCAGTACGCAGATTAAAAGCAGAAGGTGAAGAATGGATAAATGATTGCTGGGTGTGGATGTACAAAGGAGCATGGCAGGAATGGGATATTGCAGAAATTGAAATGGCTGTACCCATGAGTCCCGGTCAGGTAATGCATAAGCGTTACGGCATCTTTATTCATCAGTCTCAAAAAGATATGGTTCCTTTCCAGGGAAGCGATTCAAGAGAGTTCTGGCAAAGAGCCGAAGAAAGAAATGCCAATACAGCAAACCTCTATTCTGAATTAGGTCTTACAAAATATGCCGCTATGGAAGCTTTTGTAAGATGGCATTTTTAAGAACAAAAAAATACCTAACAGATTTTAGAAACCTGTTAGGTATTTTTTTCTTTTCTTACTTCAACTTTTTAAGTATTGCTTCGTTAAAAGCCGGAATATCCTCAGGTTGACGACTTGTGATTAAATTTCCGTCAACAATAACTTTCTTGTCAGCCCACTTTGCTCCTGCATTCACTAAATCAGCTTTAATGGTTTTGTAAGAGGTAAGTTTTTTATCTTTTGCAATACCAGCATCAATTAAAACCCACGGTGCATGGCAGATTGCAGCGATTGGTTTATCGGCTTTTGCAAAACCTTTTAAAAGTGCAATAACACCTTTATCTGTTCTTAACTTATCAGGATTCATTACACCTCCCGGAATTACAACAGCATCATAATCTTTTGCTTTTACTTCACTTGCCAGATGGTCTACGGCTAATGCTTTGCCCCATTTACCATCTTTCCAACCTTTTATTTTTCCTTCTTTAATGGAAATAATATGCGTTGTGTGTCCCGCATCTTTCAATGCTTTCATTGGTTCAAGCAATTCCGACTGCTCAAAACCGTCAGTGGATATTATTGCTATTTTCTTTGTCATGATTATATATTTTTTAAGTTAGTAAATACAAATTAATTATTGAATTCTGAACGCCAGTTTCTTATCGGCGCAAAACCTACATCTCCTTTATTATTTTCAATTCTGAAAAAATCATCTGTTACTCCTTTTAAATAAAAAGTATCAGAACGATTGCTGCTACTGCGTTTGCTCTTTGTTTCGGGAGCAGCGTAGTAAGCAAGATTGTTTACGCCCGTAGCAATTACATTCTCCGTTGAAATGTTTTCCGGTAAAGACACCTGCACTTGTTTTCTTATAAACAACAGAGGATTCACGGCTCCTCCCATTGTATAGATACCAAAATGCAGATGTGGCGGCGTAGTTATTGCATTTCCGGTATTTCCCACAGCTCCTATTATATCTCCTTTTTTTACTTTTTGACCCTGCTCCACATACTGCGAATCTAAATGAGCATAGTAAACGCTTGCCTGCATATGATTAGGTCTGAGAAAAATTATTTTCCCTCCCAGATTGTTCGTTCCGGTACGCCTGATTGTACCGTCTGCTACAGCCAGTACATCTCTGCCGCGTGGCGCAAAAATATCAACGCCTTCATGTCTTCTTGCTCCGCCATCTCTGTCAACGCCCCAGAAACTGCCGATATCGTTGTAAGCACTGTTGGCTACAGGCCAGTCGAGCGATGGATTTTTTTGAATCTTTACAGTATACGTATTCAAATAATTTGCTTTTGGATGTATG
>JAEWWO010000215.1 GCA_023396345.1 Bacteroidota bacterium | reverse complement strand
GTTTACTTCTCCTGTAGTTTGCGGATTTTGTAAATATTTATTGAGTGTGTTGATAGCCTCCTGATAATTTCCTAATCTGTATTCTGCTTCTCCTTTCCAGAAGTAGGCAGGTTGTAGTTCACGGCTGTTATAAGGCAAAGTAAATATTCTGTCTAAAAGTCTTTTTGCCTGTGCGGGCTGTCCGTCATTAATAAGTTCTACACTTCTGCCATATAAAATTCGCGGATACACTCTCTGTACCAGCTCGGATGACGTACCAATATGCTCTACCATATTTAGTGATTCTCTGAAATTATTGGTATGTGCCAGTGCAGATATCAATACTTCGGAAGCTTCTGTTCTGTAGGAAGAGGAAGGATATTCGCTAAGAAAAGTTTTTAACTCATTTACTGCAACATCATTATACCCTAAGTCGTGCGAAAGTTTAGCATAATTAAATTTTGATATTTCTTTTTGCGTATCGTTGCTGCTGTTTTGCGATGAGAAAAGAAAAGCGTTACGTGCATTGGCTTTATCATTTAGTTTCAAATAGGTGTCAGCCAGCATGTACATACTGTTCTGTGCCAGCGCATCTTCTCTTCCGCCAAGCTGCTTAAACCCTGTTGCAGCTTTTTCCAACTGATTGGTGGCATAATAACTGTAAGAAAGTTCGTACAAATCTTCCCGTGAAACTTTATCTCTTTGTGTTACGTAAGCTTCTAAGTGCGGAATGGCTCTTTCATATTGTCCCTGCTCGAAATAGATATGACCAATCAATTGTCTTAATTCCGGCTCATAATATTGTCCGCCTTTGGCTACTGACTCCAAAGCATAACTTAAAGCCTGTTCTTTTCTGTTCTGGAAATAATATATTTCAGCGATGTAATAAGGAACAACAGTTTTAAATTTATCTGTTTGTTCTACTATTTCAAAAGCCTGCAAAGCCTCGTCGTATCTTTGTTTGTTGAAAAGAATATATCCGTAATAATAATTTGCGTTGTGATAATTTTTATCGGTCGATGATTGTCTGATGGCGTCAAACAAAGGCTCTGCGCGCTCCGGCTGACCCAAAGCGAAATAACTATATCCTTGATGAAAGCGTGTATCAGATAGCTGCTCTGTTGTAAGATTAGCAGTATTGATATTATTGTAATAGCTTAATGCTTTTTCAAAGTTTTCTTTTCTGTAAAAAAATTCTGCTACATGATAGCTGAGCATTTGTGCTTTAGGTTCGCTGTAGTTATCGGCTACAAATTTCTCCGCAACCCGTGCAGCCGCATCATCATTCAGTTTCAGTCTGCTTGTAAGCGTAAGATAATCTTTCTGTGTTTTTGCAGAAAGGGGAATATTACTTTGTTTGTCAACAGCATCTGTCTTGCTCTCCAGAGAAGGATAAGCCACGCTTTCAAGCCCTTTGAGATACAGCTCTGATGCTTTTTTTACTGTAAAATCAACATCATTGTTGATTTTGCCCGATTGTGCCTGAGCTACCGTAACAGTTGCCACAGCCATACAAAGCGGAATAATTTTTTTAAATTGGTACAGCATTATAAATAATCTGAATTTTTAATCCGGAATAATTGTGTAAAGGGTTACAATATTTCTTTACTTTTATATCAAATGCGATAAAGTTACCAAAAGCCTTTGTGATGAATTTTTAAAGAATTGTAAATGTGAAAAACTCTTTTGTATGGCTATAGTTATACACATAAAAAATCCCGCCAAAAGGCGGGATAATACGTATGGTAAAACTCAGAGATTTTATACGGTAATATCCTGAATTTCAAATTTCATTGTCTTGCCGGTTGGGGTTAAAATTTCAGCTACTTCGCCTACTTTTTTGCCTAACAATCCCTGTCCCATTGGTGCAGCGATGGAAATTTTGTTTTGTTTAAGATCGGCTTCTTTTTCGCCCACCAACTGGTAAGTCAGCGTTTTTTTAGTTGCCAGATTTTTAATGGTAACCTTGGTAAGCACAGTTGCCTTGCTGGTATCAATCATAGTTTCGTCTATGATTCTTGCAGTAGCAATCTGAGATTCAAGCAAAGCCATCTTAGCTTCCAGAATACCCTGAGCTTCTTTTGCAGCATCGTATTCTGCATTTTCTTTCAGGTCGCCTTTTTCTCTGGCTTCGGCAATAGCTTTGGAGGCAGCAGGTCTTTCTACTGTAAGCATGTGCTGCAATTCTTCTTTCATTTTTTCAAAAGTTTCCTGAGAAACGTACATTACTTCACTCATAGCGATAAATTTTTTTAATCTATGAACAAAAAAAACCAACGCCACGAGGGATTGCCTCGCGACGTTGACTATATTTTCTATTTTTACAAATATAGAATTTTTATTTCGATTAAAAAAATAAAATTCTACGTCTGTAACAGAAAATGATATCCTTAATATATATTCTCTATTTTTAGTTTCTCTTCACCGATATCCATTGTATCACCTTTCTTTTTTCCTTCTAAATAAGAGTAAATAGGTGCCGCTTCTGAAATGCCCAGTACTTGTTTTCCTTCTGCTTCAATATTGGTAGGCAAGGCTATACCAAAGAAAAACCATTTATTTTTTGTTTCCACCAAAGCTCCGGGTTCTACCTGATCGCGCGCAATCATGGCATTGGCATCCAGCCACGCAATGTTTTCCTGCACTCTTAACCCTTGTGCTTTTATGCGCATTTGCATATCACTGTCTTCTGCCTGTTGAGATAAGTCGTCCAAATCACGTGTGGCTTCTTCGTCTAAATCAGCCGATTCTCTGTATTCCGCTTCTGAAGCCTCAAAGCTTTCCAAAGATTTATTAAGTTGTTCTTCTATCAAATCTATTATCTTCTTCTTCATAATTCTTTTATTTTATTCAAATATAAAAATAAATATTTTTTTGCAAAAGCTGCAATTACAATGCCATTATTCCTGCTATAATTTATAGGATGTAGTTATTTTAAAATATATTTGCGCATGGGCATTTTTAAATATATACTCCTGTGTATGCTGCTTTTGAGCAGCGGTATGCTGTATGCCCAGCAAAATAATTTAGTTGCGGACACTGCCCTTGCGGACACTACAATAACAGACACTACCGTATTGGTAAGAAGTAATGAAATTGTAAGAGTGCCGGACAGTATTTTGTACAAAGATTTAATGCCTTTTTACAGCAAACTTAAAACCGGACCCGGAAGCGACAGCACTCTCTTTACCAAAACATTTCCTGAATTTCTGTTTCAATCCGATAATCTGGGACTGAACAAAAAATCTGTTTATTATATTGATCAGTTGCACACGCCTGTTGATAAAGATGCCGTCTTTTACTTACTGGTAGGCATTTTAATTTTGCTCGCTGTAGTGATGTATTTTTATAACGATTATTTCGTAGGCTTTTTGCAGTCGTTTACGCAGCCCACTTACAGATTGTCTTTAACCAATGAGAATTATGCTCTGGGATTTTTCCCTTCGTTTTTGCTGAATATATTGTTTGTGATTACAGCCGGACTTTTTATAGCAGAGGTTACAACCCGCATGGTTACCCGCTTTACCTTCTGGGAGCTGTTTGGTATTTATTCTATTTTAATTGCTGCTGTTTATCTTATAAAATTTGCAATAATAAAATTGTCAGGCTATTTATTCAGTGCAGAATATGCTTCTAAACTCTATACGCATATTGTTTTTATGGTGAATAAATTTATCGGCATATTGCTGATTCCGGTGTTATGGACCATTTCGTTCAGCGCTTCCCCGCAAACAGATCCGATTGTGAGAAATGTGTACTCTGTTTTTACCGTCTTACTGATTTTACTGATAATTTACCGCTATTTTGTTTCTTTTGTATTGGTTAAAAACAATTTAAAGATTAATGCTTTTCATTTTTTTGTGTACCTTTGTGCCGTCGAAATAATACCGATATTGATTATTTATAAATTTATAACGGATAATATCAATAAATGGGTTTAATTCCTGCTTGATACCGTTCGTTGGCAAACCATAGGATCGCAAAAAGATTATGATTAAAAACGAAGAGAAGTTGGAGTTGCAAGGCAAAAACATAAATATACTTATTTCCCAGCCCAGACCAACAAGTGAAAAGTCGCCATATTTTATTCTGGAAGAAAAATACAATGCAGGGCTTACTTTTCATCCATTTATAAAAATAGAAGGTCTTACGGGAAAAGAGTTCAGAAAACAAAAGATAGATATTGCTTCCTACAAGGCGGTTATCTTTACCAGCCGTCATGCCATAGACAATTTTTTCAGAGTTTGCGAAGAGCTTAAAGTAAATGTAAATCAGGATACAAAATATTTTTGTGTGTCAGAAGCGGTTGCTCTTTATCTGCAAAAATTTATTTTGTACAGAAAAAGAAAAGTATTCTTTGGAGCCAACGGAAACAATAAAACTTTGTTTGATGTAATCAATAAACACAAAGACGGCATTAATTTTTTATATGTGTGCAGCGAGCATCAGCAGGACCGCGATATCGAGAAATGGTTAAAAGACAACAACTGCGACTATAAGCTTGCCTTTATGTACAGAACAGTTGAAAATAATATTAATCAGCTTTTTTCTAATGGTAAGAGCTACGATATTATTTGCTTTTACACACCAAGCGGTATTGCCGCAGCTTTGGATGCCGGTATAAAAGATATATTGAAGAAAACAAGAATCGGCACATTTGGTCCGGCTACTTTAAAG
>JAEWWO010000200.1 GCA_023396345.1 Bacteroidota bacterium | reverse complement strand
CTTTACTTCTTTGTTGATTAGCAGGCCTGAAATAATCTACTGTTTTCCAATAATCAGCCCTTCTTTGTACATATTGATCAGGTGTTGGAAGATCAGGAATTTTAAGAAGATTTGCAAATCCTGCTTTTGAGTTGAATGTAATAATAGGTTTTTCTGTTTTACCTTTTTTTGTTGTAATCATAATTACACCGGCAGAACCTTTAGAACCATAAATGGCTGTAGAGCTTGCATCTTTTAAGACATCAATACTTTCAATGTCATTGGGATTGATATCACTCATACTTCCATAATAAATATTTCCATCAAGCACAATCAGTGGAGAAGTAGATGCCTGCAATGATGCAGGGCCTCTTACCTGAATAGATCCGCCGCCAGAGGCATTGTTATTTACCCCGATATTTACTCCGGCTATACTTCCCTTTAGAAAGTCTGTTACAGAAGTAGCTACGCGCGTTTCCATTACTTCCTGACCAATATGCGCTACAGAACCTGTAAGATCTCTTTTTCTTACCGTTCCGTAACCAATTACCACTACTTCATCCAAATCCTGCGCACCCGCCTCGCTCAACTGAATTGTTAGTTCTTTTATGTCGCCCAATACTTCAGAATGTGTACTATATCCCAACATAGTGAATATGAGCGTATTCCCTTTTTGTGCCCGTATGGAAAATGCTCCCGATGCATTGGTAACTGAGCCGGTGCCTGAGCCCTGAATCTGCACTGCTACACCTTGCAAAGGTTGATTTTGTATATCAACAACTGTTCCGACAAACTCTTCGGTTGCTTGTGCATGTGAAAAAATAAAACTCAAAAGAAAAACACCAAGAAACCCTGCATATAAGAACACTGATCTTTTCTTGTTAGTGACTTTCATATTATAATAATTTATAGTGACGATAATAAATGCATAACAGTACAGCTTCAATCGCAAAGCTGTCAAGACTATACGTTTTCTAAATACTTAAAAAACGCAAAAAATATATTCTATACTCCACTAAATGCTGAGAAACCGCCGTCAATAGGCAAAATAACTCCGGTAATAAAACTCGCTGCCGGTGAACACAGAAATTGTATAGCGCCATTAAGTTCTGTAATGTCGCCAAATCTTTTCATTGGTGTTTTGGCTAAAACCTTTACGCTTCTTTCTGTATAACTTCCATCTTCATTTATAAGCACTCTTCTGTTCTGGTCACCAATAAAGAAGCCCGGAGCAATAGCATTCACTCTTATGCCCTCTCCAAACTTCAACGCCATTTCTGTTGCCATCCATTGAGTAAAAATATTAATGCCGTTTTTTGCAACAGAATAACCCGGCACTCTTGTAATAGAGGAATAGGTAGCCATAGAGGAAATGTTTACCATGCAACCTTTACCTTGCTCCGCCATTACTTCGCCAAATGCAAGACAAGGGTATACAGACCCATTTAAGTTTAAATCAGTTACCTTTTCCCAGTCTTCTATTTTCATGTCAAAGATTGTTTGCTCCTCTGTAAGTGTGGCACCAGGAATATTGCCGCCGGCACAGTTAACCAGTATATCAATATGTCCCCATTTCTCTTTTGTTTTTTGGGCTACACTTTTCAGGCTTTCCAAATTCAGAACATCTCCTATAAGACCAATAACATGATTGTGAATTGTTTTTAATTCGTCTACTCTGCTATTGAGATTTTCTTCCCTGATATCTATAGCTACCACTTTGGCTCCTGCCAGCATAAGACTACGGGCTATACTTCCACCCAACACTCCTCCTGCTCCGGTAACTACGGCTACCTGTCCTGAAATGTCAAAATTATTCTGCATATACATGTGTGTTTATAAATTATTTTCCAATGCTGTTTGTATACCATCTATTTCAGCCAATCCTTTCATTCTTCCAATCAAGGGATATCCGGGATTGGCATTACGTGAAAAATCATCCAACATTTTTAATCCGTGATCTGGTCTGAATGGTAACTGATAATCTTTTCTTCCCTCTTGTTTTCTTCTTAATTGTTCCTGTAAAAATATTTTTACTATAGCCGGCATATTTACAACTCCTTCAAGGTGTGCCGATTCATAAAAACTTTTATTGTCGATTTTTTTTATATTTCTCAGATGAATAAAATGTATTCTGTCTGCAAATTTTTCAGCAATTTTCTCTAAATTATTATCTTCTCTTACAGAAAGAGAACCTGTACAATAAGTAAGTCCGTTAGCAATTGATGTATTAGCTGAAAATATCCAATCGAAGTCTTCTTCTGTACTGGCTATTCTTGGCAGCCCTAAAAGAGGAAAAGGCGGATCATCGGGATGAATGCATAGACGAACGCCATACGACTCTGCAACCGGTAATATTTCGTTTAAGAAAATCATGAGGTTATTTCTCAAAACATCCTTATTTACATTCTCGTATCTTCTTAAAAATTGCAGGAATATTTCTTTATAATTTTCTACATCTCCCACTCCACTGTTAATAAATTTTTGAGTAACAACTATAATATTATATGCTAACTCTCTTTTATCCCGTTCACTCATCATTTGGTGTTGCGCATTTGCTTTTTGTACTACTTCTTCTGAATAGTCTTTGTTCGCTCCCGGACGTTTTAAAATGTGAATATCAAAAATGGCAAATACTATATATTCAAACAGCATTGATTCACAACCATTATCGTCTATTATTTGTAAATCGGTTCTTGCCCAATCAAGTACCGGCATGAAATTATAACAAACGATATTTATTCCACAATTGGCTAAATTCCTTAGAGACGTTTTATAATTTTCTATATGCTGCTTTGCGTCCGGCGTATTCAGTTTTATTTCTTCTGATACACCAAGACTCTCAACTACACTC
>JAEWWO010000168.1 GCA_023396345.1 Bacteroidota bacterium | reverse complement strand
AATTTTATTTACACCACAAAGTTGCGCACAATACAACAATGCCGGATTAAGTGTACTATCTTTTAAAGGAGGTGTACAAAGTACTATTTCTTTGCAACCGGCTATTTGCGCAGGAATTGCCAGCATTAAAACGGTAGAAAATAATGGAGCAGAACCGCCGGGAATATACAATCCAACTTTTTCAATACCTACGGATTTACGCCAGCAGCTAACACCTTCAATCGTTTCTACTTTTTTTACATCTTCTTTCTGTGATAAGTGAAAAGCATAAACATTTTTGTAAGCAACCTGTATGGCTTGCTTTAATTCTTCTGTAAGAGCAGACTCGGCGGCATCCATCTCTGATTGAGAAACTATTATATCAGTGAGAGCAACGCCGTCAAACTGTTGTGTATATTGCTTTACAGCACTGTCACCGTTTTTGCGCACATCATCTATTACCTGCTGCACTTTGTCTGTAAGTGTTTTATTATCAAACACCGGACGTTGTAAAATTGTACTCCAGTTTTCCTTTGCCGGTTCAAAAAATTTCTCCATAATAACTTATTTTATATAACCATTTTTTCAATAGGAAGCACCAGTATATCTTCTGCTCCTGCTGCTTTTATCTTTTCAATATTCTCCCAAAATTCATTTTCACTCAATACGGTATGCACGCTACTCCATCCTTTTTCTGCAAGCGGCAAAATCGTGGGGCTCTTCATTCCAGGCAAAATTTCCACAATTTTCTGAATGTTTATATCAGGGACATTCATCAATACATATTTCTTGTTCTTGGCTTTTCTTACCGTTTGTATACGAAATAAAAGCTTGTCCAGAATTTCCTGTTTTTCATTTGTCAAATCTCTGTTTCTGATTAAAGCAGATTGTGAATGAAGAATAACTTCCACTTCCTTTAATCCGTTCATAAAGAGTGTAGAACCTGAACTTACAAGATCGCAAATCACATCAGCCAAACCTATACCCGGCGCTATTTCTACGCTTCCGCTGATTTCATGTATTTCGGCAGACAATTTATTGTTTTTAAGAAATGCATTTACCAGATGCGGATAGCTGGTTGCAATTTTTTTTCCTTCCAAAAACTCACTGCCATTGTATTCAACACCCTTAGGTACTGCAAAAGATAAACGACATTTACCAAAACCCAATTCTTCAACCACATCAACATCTTTGCTGCTTTCGTAAATTACATTCTCGCCTACAAAACCAATATCTGCAACGCCGTCTTCAACATATTGAGGAATATCATCGTCTCTTAAAAAAAATAATTCTATCGGAAAGTTTGAAGCATAAGCTTTCAACTGATCTTTAATATTGTTGTTGATATCAATTCCACACTCCTTGATTAATTTCATGGAATCTTCGTGTAGTCTTCCTGATTTTTGAATAGCTAATTTCAGCATGTTTATTTTAGTTTATAATTTTTAATAATAATAAATAAAAAAGGCTTACCTCTGTGGTAAACCTTTAAAATGTTTTTATTGTCCATACATAAACATTCCAGCTTACCCTTCAGATAAGTAATGATGAGAATGATTATGATGATTTTTTATATTCACAGAGCAAATTTAAAGATTATTATATAAAAGCAAAATTTTATTTTTGTTAACTGTTTGTTTTTAAATAAAATAATGAACAACTAAATATCGTTAAGTTTACAAATTGAACGCTCACATCAGATATTGCTTTTTATTTCTTTCATGTATGCTTTTGTGCAATATGACAGTTGCTCAGCTATTACCCGAAGAAACCCGCATTGTGTATGTGAATCGCGATACAACTATCTCTCCTCCCACGCAGATAGTGCTAATGCAACCTGCTTTAACCATCGCTCCTATCGACAGCAGTTTTATGAATAATCTTCAGTATTCGTATGTAAGAGCGCGAATTAATGAATTGGTGAAAGATTTAAGCGAAGAAAGAACAAGAGATTATGTGAATGCCACAGATATATTGAACGACCGCATCACCAACTACTATCTGCAGCATGAAGGAAAAACCATTCATAATATTTACATAAGAAGATTAGACTTTAATGTAGACTTCAGCGATACTTCCAGAAGGATTGAATATTTTGGAACCGACATTCTTTCTGCGTTGCATATAACTACAAGAGAATATCTGATCAGAGACAAT
This sequence comes from Bacteroidota bacterium, assembly GCA_023396345.1. Lineage (GTDB taxonomy): Bacteria > Bacteroidota > Bacteroidia > Chitinophagales > Chitinophagaceae > Haoranjiania. Next base: position 1,293 of record JAEWWO010000168.1, on the reverse strand, counting down.
CTTTTTATAAACAAAGGACAACTTTTAAACCCTTTTATTGTGGCTGATAATGAAAGGCATTTGAGAACACTGCCTTTTATAAGAGATGCGCGTATTATGGTAAAACAAGACAGTCTTAACCGTGACTTAGTAGACATTTATGTAATCACAAAAGATTTATTCAGTATTTCTGCGGAAGTAAGAGAGTTTACCGGAAAAAAGCAGTTTTTATCCGTTAGTGAAAATAATTTACTGGGAAGTGGTCAGGGAATAAAGATTACCGGTTTACGCGATACAGAAAGACACCCCAATATGGGATTTAATGTAGATTATTTTATTCCAAATGTCTTCGGAAGCTTTATAAATGCTGATTTTAATGTGGGTACCATCTCCAATAATCTGTACGACTGGAGACAAAATTTACTGGATATAAGTATGTCTTTAAATAAACCTTTGGTGTCTCAATATACAAGTTTCATAGGAGGAATTACACTGGGAAAGCAAAAAACTTTCAATACTTACCCTTTACTCTATAACGACTCAAATCGGATAAACGACAACTATATTGCTTACGATCAGGATTACATTGACGCTACTATCGGCTATAATATTGATGCAAAAAAATATATCCTCAACAACAAGGCTCCTGACCGAAATGTAATTATGCTGCGCTATTTTAATCATCATTTTAATGAATATCCCGAAGAATTTATGTATCGTTTCAGTGATAGCATAAGCGACAGAGCAGCCTTATTGTTTCAATACACGTATTTCAAACAATTTTTCTATAAAACAAATTACATTTTAGGTTTTGGAACTACAGAAGACATGCCGGCAGGTATTAATGTAAGCGTAGCAGCGGGATATAGGCGTATTCAAAATATTAAAAGACCTTATCTTGGAGTGGAACTGAACCGATATATCCTTACTCAAAAATCTGATTTTTTACAATATTTTATCCGCGGGGGAACATATTTTCGCAAGATGTACGGCTTTGAAGACATAAATGTACTCGGCGGCATATCTATGTACAGCAGACTTGTACAAATGAATAAAATTAAATTCAGACATCATCTGCTTACTTCATATGCCCAACAAATTAATCCATTCACATCTGAACCTTTACGTATAAATAATATATTCGGGTTGGAAGCTTTCAGAGAAGATTCCGTTATGGCTGAAAAACGTTTTACATTAAGGAGTGAATCCTTCTTTTTTCTGAATAAAAAACTTTTGGGATTTAAGTTCGCCCCTTTCTTTACCGCTGATGCATCCTTACTGGACCTGAATAAAAATACCATCTGGCACGACAAT
>JAEWWO010000164.1 GCA_023396345.1 Bacteroidota bacterium | reverse complement strand
CTTTACTTTCTTTGCTCAGCTTGATGGCAGATTAGGTGGTTACACATATTCCCAGTCTCTTAACTATTCCATGCAAAGAGGTATTGCTGAAATGTCATTACGTTGGAGAGATCAGGAAAATGGAGGTGTAAAACGTACAGATTCTTATACAGGACAAGAAAGATATAACGGTATGATTCCTGATGCAGTATTTGCAGAAGGTCAGGTAAGTCCTATTACAGGTGTAAATATTGGAGGCATGACTTTCCAGCAAGCATATGATCAGGGATTGGTTGAACCTTGGACTTCAAGTTTATATCATTTAAGTACTTACGGTTGGGGAGCATCTGACAATGAATCTACTACCGAATTGTCCTGGTTAATGTTGAGAGAACTTTCTTTGGCATACTCATTACCATCCAACTTTTTAAACAGATTTTATGTGAAGAATGCAAGTTTAAGATTTTCTGCAAGAAATATAGGTTATCTGTATAATAGTTTACCAAGTGGACAAAACCCTGCGAACTTACAAAGCAATAATCCCTTTATGCCTGTGATGACGGGAGGTATTCCATTTAGCAGAAACTTTGCTGTTACTTTAATGATTTCATTGTAAAACAAATAAAATAAACATACAAATGAAAAATAAATATATAATATTATTACTCTTGATTGCTCTTCCTTTTGTGCAATCTTGCAAAAAAGAGTTTCAGGATATTAATACCAATCCTGAACAATTAAATGATACAAGGCCTGAGTTTTTATTTACCAGTGCAACATTGAACTTCCTATTAGATTCCAGAAATGATCTTTTGGTTAAATATAGAGGTGTCATGACTTACATGCAGTATATTGTTCCGGATGGTTCCTCTGCCGAAGGTATTCAAAATATATACAATGATCCCACAGAGGCCATAGGAACAAGTCCCGGAATGGATTGGTATTCAGATTATTACGGATGGAGAGGTAGAGATTTAAGAAGAGTAATAACAAAAATAGACAGAACAGAAGATCCTGTATTAAAAAATTCATATACTATTTTGCGTTCGGCTTCTCAAATGCTGGAAACATTTTTAGCATGGCAGGTTGTAGATATTTATGGAGCAATGCCTTACAATCAGGCGTTTGATGCAGTAAACTATCCAACTCCTGCGTATGACTTTGATTGGACTCTGTACAAACAGTTTGACGATCAATTAAGAGAGGCTGTAGATGCTATTAAGAATTTTCAGGGAACAGCAGCCAATATTAGTAGAAATGACATGTTCTATTCCGGAGATAAAAACAAATGGATGAAGTTTGGCAATACCTTAAGAATTAAAATAGCTCAACGTTTTGAAAAAAGAGACCCACAACATCTTACTTCTGTTGTAAATAGTGTGGCGCAAACCGGTCTTGGAATTATTTCCAGCAATGAAGAAGCCTTTGGATATAATAATCTTAGAGATTGGAACAATAACGTGGATGATATCAACAATATTTTAGGAGAGTATGTTGTCTCTTATCCTTTTGTAGAGTTATTAAAATCTGTAGAAGATCCTCGTATCAACTTTATGGTAAGAGAAAATGATTTCGGAAATAACTATAGCAGATACAGAGCTGTAGATCAGTATGGAGATGCTGCTGCACAAAGAATATTGGATTCATCTATAAATATCAATGATCGTTATCAGGGTAAACATGCATTTCCAGCTTCAGTTTCACAACCATACGGATGGCATGGAGGATCTCGTTATTTATCCGTTACGAACGTTTATAAAAAGAAAGATGGATCTGACAGTATAGTAAATACACAATTAAGTTTCTTATCTAATATTCAAACTAGATTATTTGTAAAAAATGGAGGTTTTAAAGAACAAGCTGATGTGAGATTACATGATGGAGAAACTGTTGTAAATGGAAGCACAATCAAAAACAGAACGATATTTTTGAGTTATGCAGATGCATGCTTTATGATGGCAGAAATTGCTGAAAAAGGAGGAAATGCCTTAGGCGGATCTGCGGTTGATTGGTATCAAAAAGGAGTAACTGCATCTTTTAATGCATATAAAGAGATGGCTACAATGGGCAATGTTCCAAACGCTGCAAGTGTTACTATGGGTGATTTATTATCAAGAATTCCTTACAACGGTTTGGGAAGTATTTATACACAAGCCTGGGTTAATAACCTGACAACTCCGGAAGAAGCATGGGGAATGTGGAAACGTACAGGATATCCTCAATTTGTTGATTACAGAGCAGGTCAATCAAGTCCGATTGGTGATGGAACCGGCGTAGGATATTTACAAAATTTGTGGACAGGATCAACAAATTTCCTGATACCAAGAAGAAATGTATTGCCTTCTCCATTAGACCAGAATCAGACAAATTATGCTGCAGCAATTGCAGAAATGAAATCTAAAAATCCTGACTATGGTGAAACGGAAAGAGATACAAGAGGTCGCATATGGTGGGATATGAAATAAGCTATTTATGGATATATTTCACAAAAAAACTCCGGTGCCAAACACCGGAGTTTTTTGTGAAGCGAAGCAAGATATTATATCACGCTTACTTTATATCTTGTAGTAAATATTTGTGTTTCATCGGGTTTTAATTCTATCAGACCAATTTTATTGTTGTATGCATCTGGTACAGAGCTTAAGTTTTCTACTGCAATACTTTTTCTGTGTGGCGGTGTGTAGATTTGTAAAACAGGATAAGATTTTTCGGGAATGATTTCTAATTGAATGCCGGCATTTTTGTCGCGCATTACAAAAGCCGCACCATCAAAATCTTTCACCAAAAAACTATTGTCCAGTTCTTTTTCACCTAATTGTTCAAAATCCTGAAATTCTGTATAAGGAAAGAATTTACCGGTTGGCAACAACTCGGGACTAAACTCAGCCATTTCTTTTACATTGAGTTTTAACTCTGCATCATTTATTGTTTCTCCTAATTTAAAATACGGATGCCAGCCGTCGCTCAGCGGAAATGCTTCTTTGGAATGATTGGTGATAGTTGTTCTTACAGAAAGGATATTATCTGCCTTTAATTTATAGACAACGTGTACCCCAAAAGCAAACGGGAAGCCATGTTCTTGAGTGTCATAGTCGTAGTGCAGCGAAAGCGTTACTTTATGATCATCAACATGTGTTGCGCTTTTTTTAAATTCGGCATCAAACACTAAACCATGTATTGCAGAAGGTCCTATGTTGAATTTTTTGATTTCATAATCTTTATCATTAAAAGAAAACTTTCCCTGATTCAGTCTGCATACAAAAGGAGTAAGCTTAGCACTTTTGTGTAATTCGGTTATGGTTTCTTTCGCATTTTCGGGAGAGGTATATCCGTCTATAATATTGATATTTTTTCCGTTTGCAGAAATTTCAAATTTGTTTAGCAGTGCTCCAAAAGCATATACTTCTGCCTGTGTGCCGGATTCTTTATCTTTTAAAATATAGCTATTATTGTTTTCAATAATTTCAAAACGCATGGTAAATTGTTTTAAAGATGATTAATTATTTTTTGTTGAATATTTTTAAATTCTTCTTCTGAAAGCTGTAGTTTCTGATTGGTGAAATTGGTATCATTCATTTCATTAATGGGGAGTAAATGCAGGTGCGCATGCGGCACTTCCAGTCCTATTACAGACATGCCTACACGCTTGCATCCTGTAGCTTTTTCCAGGGCGTAACAAATGGGTTTGGCAAACACCAGCATGCTTTGCAAATATGCATCAGACAAATCATAAATTTTATCCGTTTCATTTTTAGGAACTACCAGAACATGACCCATTACCAAAGGACTGATGTCAAGAAAGGCAAAGAAATTTTCGTCTTCCGCAATTTTATAAGAGGGAATTTCTCCTGCTATGATTTTAGAAAAAATAGTCATTATTTATTCTTCGAAAATTTAATAAATGATGAAATGATTATATTCTTTCAAATTTAATACAAAAAGCTTAAAACACAGCTTTGCAGAAGATTAATTAATTGCGAATAATATTAATTTCTGATGCAGGAAAAATCAGGGTGAAAATAAAAAATAAAAAGAAATACAAAAAACTATACAGTCTGCACTACAGAACTTTCTTTTTCAAATTCCTGTATGGCTTGTAAAATAGCATGGGCATCGTACCCGCATTCTGCATGTAGTTCTTTAAGGCTGCCGTGTTCTACAATACGGTCAGGAATGCCGAGTATTTTTACTTCTGCTTTGTAGTTGTGCTGCGCCATAAATTCCAGAACGGCACTCCCGAAGCCGCCTGTAACAGTACCATCTTCTACAGTAATAATTTTGTTGTATTTGCTGAATACTTCGTGCAGTAATTCTTCGTCCAGTGGTTTTACAAAACGCATATCGTAATGTGCAGGATCTATGCCGTCTTGTTTGGCTTCACGTATGGCAGATGCTGCAAAGTTTCCCGGATGACCAAAAGAAAGTATAGCAATGTCTTTACCGTCTTTTAGTTTTCTTCCTTTTCCTATTTCTATTTGGGTAAAAGGTTTTTTCCAGTCAGGAATTACACCGTTCCCTCTGGGATAGCGAATTACAAAAGGCAGTTGAGTAGATTCCAGTTGAGATGTGTACATAAGATTGCGCAACTCCACTTCATTCATAGGAGCAGAAATAATCATATTAGGAATACATCTGAAATAGGCTATATCGTAAGCTCCGTGATGTGTCGGGCCATCTTCGCCCACTAGACCTGCACGGTCAAGACATAAGGTTACAGGAAGTTTTTGCAATGCAATATCATGTACCACCTGATCAAAAGCACGCTGCATAAAAGACGAATAAATATTGCAGAATACGCGCATGCCCTGTGTGGCTAATCCCGCACTGAAAGTAGCAGCATGTTGTTCGCAAATGCCCACATCAAAAGCTCTTTCAGGCATTGCATCCATCATAAATTTTAGAGAGCAGCCTGACGGCATTGCAGGCGTTACGCCCATTATTTTATCGTTTTGTTCTGCCAGTTCAATCATCGTTAAGCCAAAAACATCCTGATATTTGGGAGGCTGTGGCAAGTCGTATTGCTTTTTGTAAATTTCGCCTGATATTTTATCAAACAAACCGGGCGCATGCCATTTGGTTTGATCTTTTTCTGCAAGCGCATATCCCTTACCTTTTGTTGTGATAATGTGCAACAGTTTAGGTCCGGGAATTTTTTTGATATCCTTTAAAGTATCTACAAGGTTGGTGATATTGTGTCCGTCTATAGGACCGAAATACCTGATTTTTAAAGATTCAAAGAAGTTGGAATTGCTGCTTAAGACACCTTTCATACTTTCAGTAATCTTGTGTACCATACTTCTGGTAAGCGTTTTGCCTACAGGTAGTTTACCTAAAGCATTCCACACATCTTCTTTAAATTTATTGTAAGAAGGAGATACGGTAATGTCAGTTAAGTATTCTTTTAATGCACCCACATTCTGGTCGATGCTTATGCCGTTATCATTAAGAATAATCAGCATATCGCTATCGCTCACGCCGGCGTGGTTCATTGCTTCAAAAGCCATACCTGCCGTCATAGATCCATCGCCGATTATGGCAACAGTTTTTCTGTCTTCACCTTTATATTTTGCGGCTATTGCCATACCTAACGCAGCAGAAATAGAAGTAGAAGAATGACCTACTCCAAATGTATCGTACTCGCTTTCGCTTCTCTTAGGAAAGCCGCTGATTCCTTTATATTTTCTGTTGGTAGAAAAATTGTCTCTTCTTCCGGTAAGAATTTTATGTCCGTATGCCTGATGTCCTACATCCCAAACCAGTTGGTCATAAGGGGTGTTATAGATATAATGAAGAGCGACCGTAAGTTCCACAACGCCAAGACTGGCTGCAAAATGCCCGCCATGCACACTCACTACATCAATAATGTATTGACGCAGTTCTTCACAAACCTGATGCAGCTGAGACTTGTCCAGCTTTTTTAAATCTTCTGGACTGTTTATATTTTGCAGTAATTCTCCCGGTGCGATTATATCCATTGTTTATCTTGAAGTTACAAATGTAAGTAAAAAAATACAAGCAGCTAAAATGTTTTAGAGCCTAGTATTTACTTCTCCTATTTTTTCAGAAATTGAACTCACAAGTTTCAGAATAGTATTGGTAATTTTATATGGAGGTTGCATAATGATAGTATCAAATGATACTATCAAAAGTAATGATTTTTTACAATCTTTTAAACGTAAATCCTTTTTCTGTAAAATGTTCCAGTACACGCGGAAGCGCATACTTTAATCGTCCGAATGCTTTTTCGCTGTCATGAAAAACAATAATCGACCCCGGAGAAGTATTTTTAATAACGTTTTTAAGACATTTTTCAGCAGAAATATTCTTATCAAAATCTCCGCTTAATACACTCCACATGATGATTTTATGCTTTGGGAATTTTTCAAAAAACAGTCGTTCCTGTTCTTTGGTCATGCGTCCGTGAGGCGGTCTGAAAAGTTTGGTATTAATATATTTCCCGGCTTCTTCAATATCCTGCATATATTCTTCCGCAGATGTTTTCCAGCCTTTTAAATGATTATGGGTGTGATTGCCTACGGCGTGGTCGCGCTTTAAAATGGTTTCATAGGTTTCAGGATGTTTTTTTACATTATTACCCAGACAAAAAAACGTAGCCTTAGCATTATATTTTCTAAGTTGATCCAGCACAAATGGTGTAATCTCCGGATGTGGACCATCGTCAAAAGTCAGGAATAATTCTTTTCTTCCTTTTGTGTCGATTTTCCAGTATCGGTTAGGATATGCCAATCGAAAAAATATATTAGATTTTACTAAGTACATAATCTGTTTGAGAATAAAATCAAACATACAAAAAATATGCTTACTAAACCTAACGGCTATTATTTTATTATTCTTTTAAGAGTTTTGTGTTGCTATTCGCTTATCTAAAATTGACATACGCAAACTTTAGTATTTTTGCACGATAAATATTTTTTATGTTGATAGACAGCCACACACATTTATACTCCGACGAGTTTTCAGAAGACATTGAAATGGTTATGCTGCGTGCGTTTGATGCAGGAGTGAGTAAATTTTATTTACCGGCTATAGATAGTACTACACATGAAAATATGATTGCGCTGGAAAATAAATATCCCGGAAAATGTTTTGCAATGATGGGTTTACATCCCTGTAGTGTAAATGATAATTTTGAAAACGAATTACAAATTATAGAAGAGTATTTAAATAAAAGAAATTTTGCTGCGATAGGAGAGATAGGTTTAGATTTTTACTGGGATACCACTTTTACGCATCAACAATACGAAGCCTTTAAGCTGCAAATGCAGTGGGCGTTGGATAAAAAATTGCCTATAGTTATCCATTCCAGAAATTCAATGAAAGAAACTATTGAAACCGTAAAACCCTTTGCTGATAAAGGTTTGAAAGGAATCTTTCATTGCTTTGGAGGTTCGGTTGAAGAGGCTGAGGTAATTACGGATATGGGTTTTCTTCTGGGAATAGGGGGCGTGTTGACGTACAAAAAAGCAAATCTTGCGCAAATGATAGCTCAGGTGCCATTGGAATGTATCGTTTTGGAAACAGATGCTCCGTACCTATCTCCCGTACCGTTTCGGGGCAAAAGAAATGAAAGCGCCTATCTTGAATATATTTGTCAGGCTTTGGCAAACGCAAAAAACATCAGCTTTGCCGAAGCAGCAACAGTAACTTCCACAAATGCGGAAAGATTATTTAAATTAAAATAACCTTTTTAAAGGGTTTTTTGTTTTTGCTTCTTTTTCTTTTCGTTCAACAGGAATAACGATAGAAATGAGCGTGCCGGGAGCAGAATGATTGTTGCGGTCATAGTCTTTTATAACCAGCGTATAATCTTCATTAAAATAACTTTTTAATCTGTCTTCAGTTATGGTAAGCCCCATTGATTTTTTACGGAAATAATTGTGGTCTTTTTTTAATGTATTTTTAAAACCAATACCGTTGTCTGCAATTTCAATTTTTATTTTATCGGACTGATGTTTTTTGATATTGATTTTTAATATTTTTTCTCCTTCTTTTGCTGACAAGCCGTGTAAAATAGCATTTTCAACAAATACCTGTAACAGTAAACTGGGTACAATTATTTTTTCAACAGGTATATTATCTTCAATTTGTAAATCAAAATCTATCGAATTATTAAAGCGCATATTCTCCAGCTCTACGTAGTTGATAATATTGGCTATTTCTTCTTTCAGATTAACCTCTTTTTGCTGCACGCTCGATAAAATTGTACGGAAGAGCGAAGCAAATTTGTTGAGATAAAAAACAGCTTTTTCCTTATCGCTGCGAATGATGTATAACTTAATTGAGTTAAGCGCATTGAATAAAAAATGTGGATTCATTTGCAGGTTCAGTACATCTTGCTGCAATGTGAGCAACTGCTTTTCCTGCTTTAAATCTTTTTGTCGGTTAAGTAAAGAAGTGATGGTAAGTAAGAAGATAAAGATGAGCAACAGAACAATCAAAAGAATAATATTGTTATTCATCTTTGATTTAGTGAGCTCGTATTCGTTCATCAATTCGTTGTATTCATTTTTTTTCTTTTCAAGATCATATTTGCTTTGAATGGAGTTGGCGAAATTGAGATTGGTTTCGTTTAAGAGTTCTTCTTTACTTTCAGAATATTTTTGATAATGATATAAAGCAATATTGGCTTCATTTCTTTTTTGATAAGCTTCGTAGAGAATATGATGCCCGTCAATCAATATACCCAGATAATGTTTATTGGTAGCCAGTTTTAAGCTTTGTTCTACAAGACTGATTCCATCCTCTTTTCCTTGTAAAATATGTAACCAGCCAACATTCATATAAGACAATGATTTGTAATAATCATCATTCAGACTTTCTGATTCTTCTATTACATTGGATAAATAAATTTCAGCATTCTCAATGTCGTTCAT
>JAEWWO010000154.1 GCA_023396345.1 Bacteroidota bacterium | reverse complement strand
GTGTATCGTTGATATCTTCTACGATTACTTTCTTTGCAAACCAGGTTGTATTTTCATAAGGAACGGCAGCGCCCAGAATCATACCCGGTAAGCCGTGAAAAGATTCAGGTCCGCTGGATGGAATTATCTGATCGGTATAGAATGCTACCACATATACAGAGTCATGCATAAGGCCATTGGCGCGTCTGCAATTGAAACCTGCGATATCTCTGTATTCATCCGTAATTTTCCATACAAACTTTCGGGATGTGTCTGATATTAAATACTCGTTCTGCATCAGAGATTTTTGGGCAACAGTTTGATTATTTTTTAAATCTTTATAGATGGTATTTTTGCCTGCAATTTCGTTCAGATCAAAAAAACCTCCCATTTTAGCATCAACTTTTACGGGAGCGTAAAGGCTTTTGTTTTCGTTGAAAAGCAAAGTGAAATTTGAGAGTTGAAACTGCGGATTGTTTTTCTTGTATTGTGTCATCATCTGATCGCGCCAGGAGCTGTTCTCTTCCCCTTCAAAATTCATAGCTTTTTCCATTAGAACATAACTGTTCAGACTTCTTTCAAATTCAATTTTACCTTTTGTGATAAAAGCTGCGTTTTGAGCAATCCCAATAGAGGAAATGAATATGCTGAGAAATAATAATGATAAAGCTTTTATTTTTATATTGAAATATTTTTGTTTCATCGAACTAATTTTTATTGGTTATTATTTTTTACAGTGCCACCCATTTTGTTGAAATCCCAGATTACGGAAAGCATGAAATGACGCGGGATGGTTGTATAATAGGACTCATAGAATATATTGTCCCAGGCTCTTCTGTCAAAACCTTTATTTTGATTCAGGATATCAAAAGCAGATAGTTTAATCAACAGATTTTCTTTTTTGAAGAATTTCTTACCAATCCACGCATGCCATAAGGCTCTGTTGAAATCAGTATTAAAAGTTTCGGTTTTTTGCTGCCATTGATAATTCATATGTGTATTAATCTGAAAACCTTTTGGTAAAAAGATTTCTACGCTCGGATTTAGATAATAGTTGAAACCATTATTATTAGAAGCAGCCTCCTGCGATGTTGTAATATGATTGTATCCCAGAGATTGCCCGATAGAAATATCATATTTTTTATCCTTAACTTTTCTTAAGCTATTGCTTAGAGAGTAGTTGTTGCTTTTGGTGGTGTACAAAACATCATTTACAGAATTTACATATTTATTTCCATTGCCACGAAGTCCAAAGCCATATTCCAAATCCAGTTTTTTTATTTTAGAGCGAAAATATAATTCTGCATAATAGTTTGAATTTGGTTCATCGGCATTAAAATAATTGTAGGTGCGTCTGCCGCTTAAAATATCGGTTGTAACGTTTGTAACTACAGCATTATAAGTTTGTCCATAATAACCGTAAATGCCGACATAATTATTGGTAAGTACATCAAACTTGTTGATGTTTACGTTAATACCATGATTGTAACCTGCTTTTAATTCAGGATTACCAATGTAAATATTCATTGTATCCTCTGTAGTAAATATGGGTTGAAGTTGTGTAAGGCTTGGTTGTCTTGTGCTACCCCAATATCTTGTCCATAATCTGAATTGTTTAGGTAAGTTCATTCTCAACATGGCAGAAGGATACAGATTAGTAAACTTTCTGTTGATAGGAGTATTTCTCATAACATCTGTAAGCGTAACATCTGTAACGCCGACATCTGATCCTATATTGAATACTTTATTGTTTTTATTGTAATTGTAGGAAACTCCTCCGCGGTGCGTGTTTTGGTCAAACTCAAAATGATTGCTGTACAAATTATCAAGCAGGCTGTAATCTCCACCCGCATCCTGATTGTAGGTTCTTCTTTCTGTTTCTGACTTATTGAGATAATATTGATAGTTTACGCCGAGTGCTGTGAACTCTGTCAATGGTTCGGAGTAATTAACACGTGCTCCTAAATTATTAGAGTTATTATCGTTCAGTCTTTTTTGATTGAGAAGTTGTGTTCTGTTCAGTTTATTAAATTCGATTGTAGAATTTAATAATCCTTCAGAAGTGCTGGCTCTGTAGTTTTGACTAAGATTAAGACTAAGGGTTCTTCCTTTTTTCGCCAGTTTTTTTCTGAATAATATATTGCTGGAGAATCCTTCGTTTTCACCGGTTGATCTGTTGGTTCTGTTGGTATTATTAATATCTAAACTATCCTGATCCTTTACCACTGAATTGAACGTTTCAAGAGAATTACTGTTGCCCAAACTTCCGCTGACAGACGCTTTGATAGAAAAAGTTGTGTCGAAAGTTATTTCATAAAAACCATCCGCTTTTTGACGAAAAGCATAGCGGTCAAATGAGTTATTGGAGGATTCTACCTGTGCGGTTCCTTCATTCAGGTTGGTTTGTGTGGTGGAAACTCTGTCTCCCCTCAAAGCACTTTCTCCAATTTTATAGTTACCGTTTACATAGTGTTTGTCTTCCTTCCATTTATTATCGTAATGAATACCTCCGCTGGCTACACGTGGTATACCTTCTCCGCTATAATTACCATCCCATGAATCAAGAATATCCCCACCACCGCCGGAAATAAATATTCCGCCGTCTTCTGTCATTTCCATATTGGAGGCACCGTATTTGTCAGCATCCTGAAACCCGAGCCCGGTTTTTCCAGTATTGGCTAAAGTGGCGTAGGCTGAAAGTTTTCTTTTATTTTTAAACTGATTAAACATTGCCTGATTCTGATACATATCTTCTGTGCCATATCCGGCTTCTATTTTACCAAAAATTCCTTTCTTTTTATCTTCTTTCAGTTTTACGTTCAGCGTTTTATCACGCACGCCATCATCAATTCCGGAGAAAGTAGCCTGATCACTTTTTTTATCGAAAAGCTGTACTTTATCTACCATATCTGCCCGAAGATTTTTCGTCACCAATGTTGGGTCGTCTCCAAAGAACTCCTCGCCGTCTACCAAAACTTTTTTTATTGTTTCCCCTTGAGCGGTAATTTTTCCATCTTTATCGACCTGAAATCCGGGGAATTTTTTCAATAAATCTTCAATACTGGCATTAGCAGCTACCTTAAAACTATCAGCTATAAATTCAGTGGTATCTCCCTTGATACGTATAGCGCCGGCATTGGAGCGAACAATTACATCTTTTAATAATTCAGATTTGAGTATCAAATCTACATGTCCAAAATCTTTTTCTTTAGCTTCCGCATCTATGGTAAAGTTTTCGGTATAGTCTGCATAATTAGGGTAGGAAATCATTAAGATATAATTTCCGGTATCCACATTGGTAAATTGAAACGCTCCCTGCTGGTTGCTTCTGGTGTGTTTATATAAAATGGAATCTTTTGCTCGCAGCAAAACTACAGTAGAATTTACAAGAGAAGATTCACTCGAAGTGTCTGCAACATTACCTTTTATGGTTATATCCTGAGCGTAGGAAGATAAGGATATCGCACACAGACAAATAAAGATGTAAATTTTTTTCATAAAGTTATTTATATGTTCAGAAGTATTTCTTTCATAAAAAATTAAATAATGAAAGTAACTAAAGTATTAGGTAAAAATAAATTCTTTTCTCTATATAAGTGCGGTAAATGTTGTTTTTGTTGCCTAATTATTTGTTAAATTGTTTTTCTTGTAACCAACAGGCTATTTTCTGTTACAAAATTACGTGCCTGTTTTAATTAATATCTTATTTGTTTTAAATATCGTTTGCATGGTTTTTTTCGGTTATTTTTTTCGATATTTGCGTATTAAAATTTATGCGGTAAATGGAGAATTCCTTTGATAATTCAGAAATAGCTTTTAAATATAAAACAGACAGCGAACTTAAGAACGCACGTTTACTTTTTTCTTCTATGAAAGTGCCTGTATTTTCTACTTTGGGCATTAAATTAACTCCTTATTTAATTCGTGCAAAGTTCCCGGTACGCAAGGCTATAAGAAGTACCATTTTTAAACAATTTGTAGGAGGCGAAACTTTAGAACAGACGGAAGCTGTGACTGATAAATTGTATCAGTTTGGCGTGCAAACAATTCTGGATTATGGCGTGGAAGGAAAAGATACCGATGAAGTTTTTGACAGAACGGCTGAAGAATATGTAAAGTTAATAGAATATGCTTCACGGAAAGAAGCAGTTCCTTTTGTGGCAATTAAAGTAACGGGATTAGCCAGTTTTGATTTATTGCAGCAATTGAATGAAGCTCCCAGATTAAGAAGCGGTGTGCATGATAGTGAAGAACAACGTCGCGACTGGAAAAATTTAAGAGAGCGTATGTTCATAATCTGCGAAGCGGCTTTAAAATGTAATGTAGGAATAATGATTGATGCGGAAGAAAGCTGGATTCAGGATCCTATAGACAGACTGGTGATGGAGATGATGCAGCAATACAACAAGGAAAAAATAATTGTATTTAATACGCTTCAATTGTACAGAAAAGACAGACTTGATTTTCTGAAAATATCGCATAGTATTGCTCAGAAGAATAATTTTAAACTCGGCGTGAAACTGGTGCGTGGTGCGTATATGGAAAAGGAGAGAGAACGTGCATTGCTCAACGGCTACGACTCGCCTATACAAAACACCAAGGAAGATACCGATAAAGATTATAATCTGGCAGTAAATTATTGCCTGCAACATCTGGAAGATATTAGCTTTATAGTAGCTTCGCACAACGAATACAGCAATCTGCTTGCAGCAAATTATCTGCTCGATAATCAGTTGCCAAAAAATCATCCGCATGTGCATTTTTCACAACTATATGGAATGAGCGATGACATTACTTTCAATCTGGCAGATATGGGCTTTTCGGCAAGTAAATATTTACCTTACGGTCCGTTGAACGATGTAGTGCCTTATCTTATGCGCAGAGCTATTGAAAATTCAAGCGTAAAAGGTCAGACCGGGCGCGAACTGTCACTCATTAATAAGGAAATAGCAAGAAGAAAAAAAGGTTGATTAGTTAATTCGAAAATTAGTAGATTGACTGATAATTAAAACAAATAGATTTAAATTCTTTAAACCAAAAACTCAATACTTAATTAAAAAATGTCTTACGAAATTTCAGGAAAAATAATTGAGAAATCAGCAACACAACAAAAAACAGAAACATTTAAAACAAGAGAATTTGTTATAGAAAAAACGGATGATATAGGAGGCAGAACAATTTCAAACTATATAAAATTTCAAACCGTACAGGACAAAACCGAACTACTTGATAAGTTTAACACAGGCGATATGGTGAAAGTATATTTCAATATACGCGGAACCAAATGGAATAAAGACGGCAGAGATCTATATTTTACTAATCTTGATGCATGGAGAATTGAAAATGAAGTAAGTGCATTGCAAAATGCAGAAAATAATTTCTCTGATAAACAGCCCGATTTTACACCCGATAATGAATATGAAGAGCCGGTTGATGACCTCCCTTTCTAACAAACGGATGTAAATAATTTTTAGCCTTTTTCATTTTTGGCACATAAGTTGCAAATACTACTATGTTATTAAACGAATCTGTTTTCTGACAGAGGATAACAGACTTTGAAATAGTGATTAGAAATAAGTCTGAAATAAAAATTAACTAAAATAATTAAATTAGAAGTTATGAAAAAAACATTAGTAGCATTAGCAGTTTTAGTAGGCGGTTTGTTCACTGCTAATCAATCAAACGCACAAATGGTGCCTGGTTCAAATTTATCAATTGGTGTAAGCCCAATGTTACCTGTAGGTGATTGGAATGATAATTATTCATTCGGTATTGGAGGCGATCTTCAGTATGGATACAATTTTGACGAATCAATTGGTTTAACGCTTTCTGCAGGATACAATAATTTCTTCATGAAAGATAGTGATGCAAAAAGAGTTGCTGAAGATTTAGGAGTTAAAACCAGTATCGGAGTTGTTCCGGTTAAAGCTGGTGTTAAGTACGGTATAGGTTCTTTTTACCTGCATCCTCAATTAGGTGTAGCTATTCCTACAACAGAAAATAATGTATTAGGACAAAGTGCTAAATACGATCCAGGTTTCTTATATGGAATTGGAGTTGGAACAAACGTAGCTGGCTTTGATTTAAGCTTACGTTATGAAGCTTCTGACCATAAATTCAATTTCAGCGGAAACACTTCAGATGACAAAGCAAATCTTGGTTTCGTAGGTCTTCGTATAGGTTATACTTTCCCAATGGGTAGATAATTTTAAATTAAAATAAATATACATTAAGCCGATAGAAATTTTCTATCGGCTTTTTCATATCTGTAATAATTCAATACTAATAATTATATTTGTAGATAAACTGAAAACTATGAATGATATCATCAACAAACTAAATGAAACCGTAGCCTACATTAAAAG
>JAEWWO010000111.1 GCA_023396345.1 Bacteroidota bacterium | reverse complement strand
TGAGTAAATAAAGATGTTTGTTGTCAGGAGAAATAATTAAATGTCTTGGTCCATATCCGGATGGTACATTATATATTTTTGGATGAGCGGCCACAGGTTCATCAGCCGCAGCATTAAAATTGAATTGATACAATTTATCCGTACCCAGATCTACCACAAATAAAGATTTGTTATCATCACTAAATATAGTTTGGTGCGCATGCGACTTTTCTGTGCCTTCTCTTATCAATGGGATAGTTTGTATGGCAGCATTAACAGTGCCGTCGGTATTGAGAGGATAAATACAGAAATTCCCTGAAACATAATTGGCTACTGCGGCGAATCTGCCGGTGCGGTCAACAGAGATATAGCATGGAGCCAGAGAATTTGGTGTGGTTTGTTGATTTAGCAGTTGTAATTTACCTGTTTTTGCATTCAGAGAAAATGCAGAAATACCTCCGTTACCGGAAGCTTCATTTACGCTGTAAATATATTTTCTGTTTTTTGAAAATGCCAGATAGGAAGGGTCTGCAATGTTCTCGGTATTTGAAAGGTGCTGTAATTCGCCGCTTGATTCATTGAACTGATAGGTATGAATACCACTTTTATCTTCTTTAGTGTAAGTTCCGACAAAAATATAACTTTTTGAAGAGCAGGAAGTCAGCACCAGCGCAAAGGCTGTAATCAGTGCGAAATAGAGTTTGTTCATAATAATACTTTTCTGAGCAGATAAAGTTAGTGAAATACAGCAATAAAAAAACCGGACATTTTTAAATGTCCGGCTACTATCATGAAAATACTCAAATAATTACCGAGTAATTAATTAAGCTGATTTTAAAGAGATTTTCTTAGCTAATTTGCTTTTTAAATTGCTGGCAGCATTTTTATGAATAACACCGCGTTTAGCAAGTTTGTCAATCATAGAAATGGTTGTTGGCAACGCTTGGTCATACGCTTTCTCATCTGTAAGCGTTCTTATTTTACGGATAGCGTTACGTGTAGTTTTACCATAATAACGGTTTCTGTCTCTGCGCTTTGCAGCCTGACGTACATCTTTTTTGGTAGCTTTATGATTTGCCATAATAATAATTCTTTATTTGAGTATTTTTTATTTCGGACGGCAAAGGTAAGACAAAATATTTTATTTCAAAAATTATTTTCAAACTTAAATTTTAATTCTCTGCGGAAAAAATATTTTAAAATATGGATAAAATAACAATTGTTTTCTTTTTTAAACAAGGATTATAATTGATATTTGTATATTAATTTTGAGCAATAAGATAAACCGAGACAAAATTGTATGAAGGATTTTTCATTTATTACTAATTCACACCCCTCATATATTGAGAGTTTGTACAAAGATTATGTAAATAATCCGGAGAGTGTGGACGCCGATTTACAGAAATTTTTTAAAGGATTTGACTATGCCATTGGCAATATTTCCGAAAATGGGGAGGCTAAAGAAATTAATGCCGAACATCTGAAAAAGGAATTCAGTGTGTATAGCTTAATCTGGGGGTACAGAAAAAAAGGACATTTATTGTCTGACACAAACCCTATTCGTCCAAGAAAAAACCGCCATGCAAATCTTGAACTGAAATATTACGGTCTTGCAGAAGAAGATTACAATACACGCTTTGCAGCAGGAGAATTAATAGGACTGCCCAATGCTACGCTGAAGGAAATTGAAGACAAGCTAAAAGCTGTATACGTTTCGTTTGTAGGTGCAGAGTTCGACTCTTTGTACAATGAAGAAGAAATAGCTTTTATAGTTGAAGCTATGGAAAAAAGAATGTTTGAAGAGTTTACCGTAAAGAAGAAAAGAAGAATTCTTGAAAAAACTAATCAGGCAGTAATTTTCGAGAAATTTTTACATACAAAATATATTGGTCAGAAAAGGTTTTCTCTTGAAGGGGGAGAAGCATTGATACCCGCTTTAGACGAAATTATTTTTGACGCTGCTGAAGACGAAGTAAAGGAAGTGGTAATTGGTATGGCACACCGGGGCAGACTGAATGTACTCGCCAATACTTTAGGTAAAACTTACGAGCAGATATTTACAGAGTTTGAAGGTATCATTCCGCCCGAAGGCACGCAGGGAAGCGGCGATGTAAAATATCATCTGGGTTTCAGAAGTGATTTTGTTACCACCAGAGACAAAGTTATTAATCTACAGTTAATGCCCAATCCTTCACATCTGGAAGTGGTGGGTCCGGTAGCTTTGGGTTTTACCAGAGGAAAAGCCAATACCAATTATAATACAGACTTTGGTAATATTCTGCCGATTTTAATTCATGGTGATGCTGCTCAGGCAGGTCAGGGAATTATCTATGAACTTGCACAAATGAGTGGACTGGCAGGATATAATGTAGGCGGAACTATTCATATTACCATTAATAATCAGATAGGTTTTACTACTGATTACGACGATGCCAGAACATCTTACTACTGTACTTCTGTAGCTGATGTAACAAAATCTCCGGTGTTTCACGTAAATGGAGATCATATAGAAGCGGTTGTACACGTATCGAAAATGGCTTTTGAATTCAGACAGAAATTCCAGAAAGATGTGTATATAGATATTCTGTGTTACAGAAGACACGGACACAACGAAGGAGACGAACCTAAATTCACACAGCCTACTCTATATGCACTAATTGACAATCATCCTAATCCAAGAGAAGTGTATACTGATTTTCTTCTCAAACATGGTGCTGCGGAAGCAAAAAATCTGGCTAAGGAAATGGAGAAAAAATTCTGGTCCGATTTACAGGAAAGACTGGACGATGTAAAACAGCAGCCTTTGCCTTATAAATTACAGGACCCGGAAAAGAAATGGAGAGACATGCGTTATGCAAAAGAAGAAGACTTTTTGCAATCTCCTGATACAGGCGTGAGTGAAGAGAAAATGAGGCAATTGATTGACAGGATTTTTACTATTGAAGATGAATTTCAACCTATCAAAAAAGTAAAAAAACTACTGGATGATAAAATAAAAATTTTTGAAAACGAAGGTAAAATAGATTGGGGTACAGCAGAACTTTTGGCGTATGCCAGCATAATTGCCGAAGGACATGATGTGCGTATTTCTGGTGAAGATGTAAAAAGAGGAACCTTTGCACACCGACATGCTGTTCTGTACGATGAAGAAACGAACGAACAATCCAACCGTTTGGACAGAATAGGAGAAGGGCAGGGAAAATTAAGAATATTTAATTCACTGTTGAGTGAATATGGAGTAATGGGTTTTGAATATGGCTACAGTCTTGTAAATCCTGAAACGCTCACTATCTGGGAAGCGCAGTATGGCGACTTTGCCAATGGAGCGCAAATGGTGATTGACGAATATGTTGCCAGCGCAGAAGAAAAGTGGGGTATTATGTCAGGACTGGTATTATTGCTGCCACATGGATACGAAGGAGCTGGGCCGGATCACTCCAATGCAAGACCTGAGAGGTTTTTACAGGGTTGTGCAGAGTTTAATAATGTGGTTACCAATATTACAACGGCGTCAAACTTCTTCCATGCTTTGCGCAGACAATTAGCATGGGATTTTCGTAAACCATTAATTGTAATGTCTCCCAAAGCCAATCTGAGACATCCTGAAAGTTTTAGCTCGTTGGAAGAATTTACTCAGGGTGGTTTCAAAGAAGTAATTGATGATGCTTCTGTTTCCAATCCAGAAGAAATAAAGAAAGTACTTTTCTGCTCAGGTAAAATTTATTTTGATTTGCTCGATAAAAAAACTAAAGATAACAGAAAAGATGTAGCTTTGGTAAGAATCGAACAATTGTATCCTTTGCCTGTAAATCAGTTGAAGGCATTAAAGAAAAAATACAATAATGCCATCTGGTTCTGGACACAGGAAGAGCCTATGAATATGGGTGCTGCTTATTATCTGCAAACTACTTTCAAAGCTTTCACTTATGGTATTGTAAGCCGAAACGCAGCAGCAGCAACAGCTACAGGCTTTGCCAAAGTGCATAAGATTGAGCAGGATGAAATTATAGAAACAGCATTTTCTATTTAGCAATTCAATAAATAAGATTATACCAACATCAAAATACAAATTAAAAGAATATAATAATGATAGAAATAAAAGTTCCTTCTGTCGGAGAATCAATCAACGAAGTTACCTTAATAAAATGGGCTAAAAATGATGGTGAGTATGTAGAGCGTGATGAAGTAATTGCAGAGCTGGAAAGTGAAAAAGCTACCTTCGAGGTAAATGCAGAGCAGGCGGGTATTTTGCAACATGTAGCAAACTTAGACGATACATTGCAGGTAGGAGACGTGTTGGCGAAAATTGATGAAACCGCACAGAAGCCTTCTGATGATAAAGATACGGAAGCAGAAGAAGAGCAAAAGAAAGAAGAACAAGTGCCTAATCAGCAACCGCCATCCGAATCGGCAAACAACGAAGGAGCAAAGGAAGCAAGAGAAGAAGTTACAGAAGCTAAAGCTGCCGGAAAGGGTATTGTAGAAATAAATGTACCAACCGTTGGAGAATCTATCAGTGAAGTTACGTTAATTAAATGGTTGAAAGAAGATGGCGACTTGGTTAAAAGAGATGAAGCCATTGCAGAACTGGAAAGTGAAAAAGCTACTTTTGAACTGAATGCGGAAGAGTCCGGAAAACTGGAAATACTGGCTAAAGTTGACGACGTATTGCAGATAGGTCAACTGGTTGCTAAGATAGATTCTGATGTTGCCGTTCCTGATGAAGAAGCAGCGGAAAAGCCGGAAGTTAAAACAGAAGAAAAAGAAAATAAACCATCTGAAGAAAAACCACAGGACAAAAAAGAAGTGAAAGCTTCTCCTGTTGCTTCGGCTATGATAGCAGATAAAAAAGTTGACACAGCAGGCATTAAAGCTTCCGGTGCACATGGCAAGATTATGAAAAGTGATGTGTTGCAGGCATTGGCTAATCCCGGAAAACAAACTTTTGAAGGAGCTGAATTATATAGCCGTAACGAGCGCAAAGACAAAATGAGCAATCTGCGCAAAACCATCAGCCGTCGTCTGGTAGAATCAAAAAATACTACTGCCATGCTTACTACTTTTAACGAAGTAGACATGACGCGCATTATGGAAATCCGCAAACTTTATAAAGATAAATTTAAAGAAGTACATGGTGTAGGACTTGGATTTATGAGCTTTTTCAGCAAAGCATGTGCTATCGCATTAAGTGAGTTTCCTGCCGTAAATGCTTATGTTGATGGTAATGAAATTGTTTATCATGATTATGCTGATATCAGTATAGCGGTAAGTACACCAAAAGGACTTACTGTACCTGTTATGCGCAATGTAGAAAGCATGAGTATGGCAGAAATTGAAAAAACTGTAATCGATCTGGCAACCAAAGCACGCGACAGTAAGCTGGGTATGGATGAATTGCAGGGTGGAACTTTCACTATTACCAATGGCGGCGTATTCGGAAGTTTGCTGAGCACACCAATTATTAATTTACCGCAAAGTGCCATACTCGGAATGCATAAAATTCAGGAGAGACCAATGGCTGTAAACGGTCAGGTGGTAATATTACCGATGATGTATGTGGCTTTGAGTTACGATCACAGAATTGTAGATGGAAAAGAAAGCGTAAGCTTCCTGGTAAGAGTAAAAGAATTACTGGAAAATCCTGATTTATTACTTTTCAGAAAAGATCCGGTAAAAACATTGTTGGAACTGTAAAACAAACAAAATATTTTTTTCCTAAAAGTATCCGGTAGTATTTATAAACCGGATACTTTTTTTATATTTGAAAAATAATTATTCAACAATGAAATGCTAAATGAAAGATAAGCTTTGCTTTACTTCTTCCTTTTTGCATCAACCATATATTTTTGCACATTAATAAAATATAGATAAATGAAAAAAACAATTCTATCGTTATTTTCCTTGTTGCTGATAGCCGTTACAGCATTGGCACAGGAAATAAAATTTGAAGAGTATGATTTACCTAATGGCTTGCATGTAATTCTGCATCAGGATAACAAAGCCCCGATAATCACCACTGGCGTAATGTATCATGTAGGAGCGAAAGACGAAAAGCCCGACAGGACAGGTTTTGCGCACTTCTTTGAACACTTATTGTTTGAAGGAACAAAAAATATTGATCGTGGAGAATGGATGAAAATTGTATCTGCCAACGGAGGAAGAAACAACGCCAATACTTCTGACGACAGAACCTACTATTACGAAACTTTTCCTTCCAATAATCTGCAATTGGCTTTGTGGATGGAAAGCGAAAGAATGAGACATCCGGTGATTAACGAGATTGGCGTAAAAACCCAAAACGAAGTGGTGAAGGAAGAAAAAAGAATGCGTATAGACAATCAGCCTTACGGAAACTTACTGAAAGCCATTAAACAAAATATGTTTAGCAAACACCCATACCGCTGGACTACAATCGGAGAAATGGAGCATCTTGATGCTGCCAAATTATCAGAGTTTCAGGACTTCTTTAAAAAATATTATGTACCCAATAACGCTACGCTGGTGGTAGCAGGAGATCTTGATCCCGTAAAGACAAAAGCCTGGATAAACAGCTACTTTGCAAATATTCCGAAAGGAAATCCAATTGAAAGAAATTTTGCAAAGGAAGAACCTATAACCCAACAAAAAGAAGCAGAGTTCTTTGACCCTAATATTCAATTACCCGCTTATTTATATACTTACAGAACGCCTTCCAACAAAGATAAAGATGCGTATATTTTAGATATGTTGTCTACTTATTTAAGTTCGGGCAAATCTTCTGTGTTGTATAAAAAACTCGTAGATCAGGAAAAGAAAGCCTTGCAGGTAGATGCTATCAATTTAGGGCAGGAAGATTATGGAGTATTTGCTTTTCTTACCATTCCTATGACGGGTATTGCAGAAGCAACCTTACGTTCCGATATTGATGCTGAAATACAGAAACTGCAAACTAATTTAATCAGTGATGAAGACTTTCAAAAATTGCAGAACATTTTTGAAAACCGTTTTGTAAATTCCAATTCATCTATTGAAGGTATTGCGCATTCCTTAGCAACATACAATGTGTTGTATGATAACACCAATCTTATCAATAAAGAAATAGATATTTACAGAAGCATTACCAAAGAAGATATAAGAGAAGCAGCCAAAAAATATTTGAATACTAATCAGCGTGTTGTCATTAATTATCTACCTGAGAAAAAATAATAATACATAGAAATGAAAAAACTATTTATATATACTTTATCTGCAGTGCTGTTTACAGGTACTGCATTTTCGCAAAGCAGCACAATTGATATAAATAAAATGCCTGCTCCCGGTCCAACACCGACCGTAAACATTACACAACCAAAAACTTTTAAACTCGCAAACGGGCTTACTGTAATGGTTGTAGAGGATAACAAACTGCCAAGAGCCAGTGCAACCTTAACTATGGACAGACCGCCCGTTTTTGAAGGGAGCAAAGCAGGATACATCTCATTAATGTCTGATTTGCTGGGACAAGGCACACAATCTGTGTCCAAAGACGATTTTCATAAAAGAATAGATTTTCTGGGAGCGGGAGTTTCGTATTCTTCAGGCGGAGCCTTTGCTCAATCATTGTCGAAATATTTCCCTGAAATTCTGGCGTTAATGGCAGATGGAGCTATCAATCCTAAATTTACACAGGAAGAATTAAATAATTCCAAAGACAGATACATAGAAGGATTGAAAGCTGATGAAAAAAACGCACAGTCCATAGCAAGCCGTGTGCATGATGTTGTTACGTATGGTAAAAATACTTCAAGAGGTGAATTTGTAACAGAGGAAAGTATCAAAAGTGTAACGCTGACTGATGTGCAGAATGCACACAAAAATTTTTACACTCCCAACAACGCATATCTCGTAATTGTGGGTGATGTAAAATATGATGAAGTAAAAAAACTGGTAGAGAAAAATTTTGGTAACTGGAAAAAAGGAACCTATGTTTATAAACCATTGGAGAAAGCTCCTGTGCTTACACAAACACAGATAGATGTGGTGAATGTACCTAATGCTGTGCAATCCATTATCACCGTAGGAAATTTACATACGCTTAAAATGAACAATCCTCAGTATATTTCTTCTGTTGCATCCAACTATATTCTGGGTGGAGGTGCAGAATCAAGATTGTTTATGAATCTGCGCGAAAAGCAAGGGTTTACTTATGGAGCTTATTCCGATTTAAGTACAGGAAAATATTCTCCGTCTTTTTCTTCTTCAGCCAGCGTAAGAACAGAAGTTACAGACAGAGCAATACAGGAG
>JAEWWO010000020.1 GCA_023396345.1 Bacteroidota bacterium | reverse complement strand
AAAATATGCGAAACTAATAAATGAACAAGGCGAAAAAGCTGTTACATTAAGAAGCTTGTTTGAGTTTGCACCCAATCGTTCTCCTGTTTCTATTGATGAAGTGGAACCGGCAGAAAATATTTACAAGAGATTTGCTACAGGTGCTATGAGTTTCGGATCTATATCCTGGGAAGCGCACACTACGCTTGCCATTGCAATGAACCGTCTCGGCGGAAAAAGCAATACCGGTGAGGGTGGCGAAGATCCACAGCGTTATCAGCGTATGGAAAATGGTGATAGCATGCGTTCTGCCATTAAGCAGGTTGCATCGGGCAGATTCGGTGTTACGAGTGAATACCTCACAGAAGCTGATGAAATACAAATAAAAATGGCGCAGGGAGCCAAGCCCGGCGAAGGCGGACAGTTACCCGGACATAAAGTAGATGACTGGATTGGAAGAACCCGTCACTCCACTCCGGGTGTAGGATTGATATCGCCGCCACCGCATCACGATATTTATTCTATTGAAGATTTAGCGCAGTTAATCTATGATTTAAAAAATGCGAATCGTGCTGCACGCATCAATGTAAAACTGGTTTCCAAAGCAGGCGTAGGCACTATCGCCGCAGGCGTTGCTAAAGCAAAAGCTGATGTAATCTTAATATCAGGATACGACGGAGGTACAGGTGCTTCTCCCATTAGTTCTATTAAACACGCAGGATTGCCGTGGGAATTAGGTCTGGCAGAAACACATCAAACCTTGGTTAAAAATAAATTAAGAAGCAGAGTGATTGTGCAGGCAGACGGACAAATGAAAACAGGACGTGATATTGCCATGGCTGCATTACTGGGCGCCGAAGAATGGGGCGTAGCAACTGCAGCGTTGGTTGTAGAGGGATGTATCATGATGCGCAAATGTCATTTAAACACCTGCCCGGTGGGCGTTGCCACACAGGATGAAAGATTAAGAAAACGCTTTGCAGGCGATCCGGATCATGTAGTTAATTTCTTTAAATTTCTTGTACAGGATTTAAGAGAGATAATGGCTGAGCTTGGTTTCAAAACGGTGAATGAAATGATTGGTCAGTCAGAATGCCTGAAGGTAAAAGACAATCTGAATCACTGGAAATTCAGTAAACTCGACTTGTCCCCTATTCTTTACAAAGAACCTGCTGACGAATCAGTTGGTTTATTCAACAGCGAAACACAAGACCACGGTCTTGATACCGTTTTAGACTGGGAATTAATGAAAGCAGCAGAACCTGCATTGAACAACAAAGAAAAAATTACAGCATCTTTCGAAGTAAAGAATACAGACAGAACCATAGGTACAATTCTTTCAAACGAAATAACCAAAAAATACAAAGCAGATGGGTTGCCCGAAGATACTTTACACTTCAAACTCAATGGTACTGCGGGTCAAAGCTTTGCCGCCTTTAATACAAAAGGTATTACTTTTGAACTCGAAGGCGATGCCAATGATTATTTTGGAAAAGGATTGAGCGGTGCTAAACTGATTGTATATCCGCACAGAAACGCTCCGTTTAAGCCTAAAGATAATATCATCATAGGTAATACATCTTTCATTGGTGCTACATCAGGAGAAGCATACATACGAGGTAAAGCAGGAGAAAGATTCTGTGTAAGAAACTCCGGTGCAACAGTGGTTGTGGAAGGTGTGGGTGATCATGGCTGTGAATATATGACAGGCGGCATTGCAGTAATTCTGGGCGATATAGGAAGAAACTTTGCAGCAGGCATGAGTGGCGGAATCGCTTATGTATATGATGTAAATAATCAACTTAACAGTAAACTTAATCCTGAACTGGTAGAACTGGATCCTCTGGAAAAAGAAGACAGTGATTTATTAAAATCTTTACTGCAAAAACAATATAAATATACTGATAGTGCTGTGGCAAAATTTATACTGAGTGATTTTGAAAATCAACTAAACAATTTTGTAAAAGTATTTCCGAGTGAATACAAGAAAGCATTGGCAGCAAAAAAAGAAAAATCAAAAGTTCATAATCAATAGCATTTTTTTAAACTGCAAGAAATGAACAATTAATTATTGATATAATTTAAAACCTGAACGAATGGGTAAAAAAACAGGCTTTTTAGAATTTGACAGAAAATCTCCGGGTAAGAGAGAAGTAGCAGACAGAGTTAAAAACTATAATGAATTTGTAGATTATTTTGAAGCAGCAGAGTTAAACAATCAGGCTGCAAGGTGCATGGATTGTGGCATTCCGTTTTGTCATAGTGGTTGTCCTTTAGGAAATGTTATTCCTGAATTTAATGATGCTGTTTATAAAAAAGACTGGCAGGAAGCATACGATATTCTTACATCAACCAATAATTTTCCGGAATTTACGGGCCGCATTTGTCCCGCTCCTTGCGAAAGTGCATGTGTGTTAGGCATCAATCAAAATCCCATTGCCATAGAAGAAATAGAACGTCATATTATAGAAAAAGCATTTGAACTGGGATTGGTAAAACCGCGTAATCCAAAAATAAGAACCGGCAAAACTATTGCTGTTGTTGGCTCCGGACCAGCAGGACTGGCTGCAGCAGCTCAGTTGAATCAGGCCGGACATATGGTTACAGTTTTTGAAAGAGATGATAAACCCGGTGGATTACTACGCTATGGTATTCCTGATTTTAAACTGGAAAAATCTGTTATTGACAGAAGAATTGCCGTGCTTGAAGAAGAAGGAATTATTTTTAAGACCAATACCAATGTGGGTGTAAACATTTCTATCAATGATATACTGCGCGACTACAACGCTGTTGTATTGGCGGGTGGTTCAACCGTTCCGAGAGATTTGCCCATAAAAGGCAGACAGGAAGGCAAAGGCGTGTATTATGCCATGCAATTTCTAAAACAACAGAATAAAAGAAATGCCTCGCTTAATCCATTGGACAAACCTGAAATAGAAAGCAATATTCTTTCTGAAGAAATTACAGCTGCCGGCAAAAATGTTGTAGTCATAGGAGGTGGTGATACCGGAAGCGATTGCGTAGGCACATCTAACAGACAAGGTGCTAAATCTGTAACGCAGTTTGAACTAATGCCTGTGCCGCCTAAAGCAAGAAATGAATATATGCCCTGGCCTACCTATCCGATGATTTTAAAAACTACATCATCCCACGAAGAAGGTGCAGAGCGGCATTGGGCGATATCGACCAAAGAATTTATTAATGATGAAAACGGTAATCTGAAAGCATTAAAAGTGGTAGACCTGGAATGGAAAATTACTGACGGCAGACCTGCCAGTTTTGTGGAAGTGGAAGGTTCAGAAAGAGAGTTGCCTTGCGAACTTGCATTACTCGCCATGGGATTTGTACATCCTCAACATAAAGGTATGGTTGACGAAATGGGAGTAGAACTGGACGAGCGTGGCAATGTGCGTGCTACTGAAAAAGAATTTAAAACCAGTATTCCTAAAATATTTGCCTGCGGCGATATGCGTCGCGGACAATCACTGGTAGTATGGGCTATCAGTGAAGGAAGAGAATGCGCCAGAAAAGTTGATGAATTTTTAATGGGCAGTTCTGTTCTCGAAACAAAAGATACCAACCTGCTTATTGCCAATGATTATTAAAAAAGATTTAATTAATGGTTTGCAAACTTTTCTTATAGTAATATAATTGTATTGACATTGAACATTATTAATTAAATCAACCGGATGAAGATTTTTCTGAATCTGTGAATTAATATAAAAAATTAAAGATAATTTAATTGATAAAAAGATTATATTAATAATGGTTTATATATTTTTACACTTAATATCTTTTTTATGAGAAAATACATATTATTTGCAATTGCCATTTTGTGCTATTACCAAACTGATGCACAACTTTTGAATATTTTAAAAGATAAAGCTAAAGGGACAATCACGGAGAAAGCAACGGGATTGGCAGGTTCTAAAGTAAACAATATTATTACTACTCAGGCTATCACAACTAACTTTAAAGATTGTGATGTACAAAATATACAATCTCCCGATTTTGGAAGCAATGAAACTTACATTGATTTGTGCGATGCTGAATTTACAGAAGAGGGCTTCGTTTTGCAGCCCGGATATTATGAGCTAAGTATAAAAAGCTTCTGTCTTAAAGCTGGTACTTACGCACCTGGTAAAGGCGATGGATACTTATACGCCCCCTTGAAAGGACCCAGAAAAGATATTGTTGATAAACTGGTAAAAAATTGGTACGAACAGCAAGATATAAAACAATCTGATGTTCAGGCGCTATTATGGGCTATCATTGCTAAAGCCAATTTTAAAAATCTAAGCCCTGAATTAAAAATAGTTGCCGCCAAATTACTTTCGCCAAAAGATATTTTATCCCTAAGCAATATGGGATTGGATTTTGTGCCTGCCGGTGTAATGGCTGACGTTAAAAGTAACTTGCCAAAATCTGTACAACTGGCATTAGATGCCGAAAATAAAATGAGACAATTGTTTAGCTCCGGCAGTTATAATTACAATGAATTGGAAAGATTTGCCATGCTTGCAGGAGTAAATACTGAGACTTCAAGTATCCAATATGGTACATGGGGTTTGCATCCTTCGGGGCTTTGGATTTCATATCATCCGAGTGGTTATTCGCTGATGAAAATAAAAATATATGTTCCTGAAAGTGCCGGAACAGTTTCTTTTATTCCATCTAATGATGTTGCAGTACCCGCAAATACATCCAGTCAACGTTTGTTATTGAGTGATGTAAAAGCGTGCGAAGAATAATTCTATTTCTTTTTTTATGACTAATTTCATATTCATGATTAAATGAATTAACCTTAGTTTTGCATGCTATTAATCATTTCATTGTCATGCGTTTTATAGTATTATTTTGTTTAACTCTATTTTCTGTTCACGTTCAGGCGCAAGATGCAGATAGTCTTAAAAAAATATCTGACCACACACCTCCAAGAGATAAAGAAAAAAAACTGGCTGCCAGCCTGCTGATTGTTGGTGGTTATGGCGTTTCACTTACAGACAGTGTGGGTTATAATGAAGTACATTCGCTCAAAGACTCTGTAGTAAACAATACTTTTTATTTAAGATATGTAAGGCTTTCTGCACGTTACCAACTTACCAATCGTTTGGAAGCAGGTGTATTGGCAAATCTTGCCGATTTTAAATCAAACCCACAACATAAAGTGCTGGAAAATGCTTTCATTCGTTATAAAATGAATGACTATGTAAACCTGCAATTCGGGCAGTTCAGACCATTCTTTGGTATTGAAGATATGTATGCATTTGAGCAGCATAAATCTTATTACTGGAGCAATCAATACAATCTTTTCAAGAAAAACAACTGGATGAGTTTTCAGCTGGGAGCCGCACTGTTCGGTAGTTTGAAGCCAATCAACATTCCTCTCAATTACTACTTTACCGTATATAATGGCAACGGAAAAAATATGGATATGGACAACGATAATCAAAAAGATTTTTCTGCCCGACTGGAATATGACCTTGCTAAAAATATATCTCTGGGAACCAACTTTGCAACTACCTACGTTAATAAAAAAAATGTAGGCGCCTTTACTGCTGATCTGCGCACCTTACACAAATTCAACAATCGCTGGGAATTTGAGACAGAATCTTCTTATGCATATGGTCACAATACTGTTGACTTTCTGGCTGCCAAAACGCCTGATGCTAAGATTTCTGATTACAGAATGAGCGGGCTGTATGTGCTGCCAATAGTACGTTACAGAAGTATGACACCATTAATGAGAGGTGTAGAATTTTCCTGTCGCTGGGAAACACTTACAGAGAATATGGATATCAATCCTAATCCAAGAACAACATTTGCTCCTATGGTAAGTTTAATTTTTGCTCAAAATTATGCGGCAAAATTTTCATTAATAGGTGTAATGGACAGATATAAGTACAATTTACCCGGAACCGCAAAATATGACCAAAACCGCATGATTGCTCAGTTTCAGTTCAGATTTTAATCTCCAGCAATAAACGCATCAATTATATTTTCCGCTTCTTTGCAGGCAGTACTGACCTCTTCATTTACAATAACTTTATCAAAAGAATCTTTAAACGATATTTCGTAAGACGCTTTATTAATGCGTGTTTCAATATTTTCGGGAGAATCGGTATTTCTGCTGACCAATCTTCTGCGCAGTTCATCAACAGAAGGAGGCATAATAAACAGAGTAAGGCATTTGTCTCCGTAAATTTTCTTAACTCTGATAGCTCCTTTCACATCAATATCCAGAATAGGAATTTTATTTTCTTTCCATATTCTTTCCAGTTCAGATTTTAATGTGCCATAATATTTCCCCTCGTACACCATCTCCCACTCTATGAACGCCTGATCTTTTATTTTTGCTTCAAAATCTTCAACAGAGATAAAATAATAATCAACCCCATCCTTCTCAGAACCGCGTGGATTGCGGGTTGCAGCAGATATTGAAAATTCCACCTGCGGATTTACTTTCAGCAAATGCTGTGCTATCGTACTTTTACCTGCGCCGGATGGAGCCGTGAGTAATATAAGTTTTCCTTTGTTCATAGAATTAAAGTTAATTCTTTATCCATTCTGTTTTATCTTCTATGGCTGTATTTCTTCTGCCTGTCAATTCTTTTTCTGAATATCCAAGAAATATTGCTCCTACAATTTGTTCATCTTCCTGTAGATTGAAATGTTGCTTTACAGATGGCTTAGTTATTTGTCCGCCGGTAAACCAAAACGTAGATATATCCAACGCTTCAGCGCCTAATAACATATTCTGTACGGCACAGGCGGTAGCAGCGAGTTCTTCCCACTCAGGTATGTTTGGATTTTTTCCTCTTTTGCTGTAAACAATAAAAATATGAGAAGCATTTTTTCCTTGATTCTCAAATTTCTTATACGTTTCTTCTAAAAATCTTTCTTCAGGTGTATTTGCTTTGTAAAGC
>JAEWWO010000103.1 GCA_023396345.1 Bacteroidota bacterium | reverse complement strand
GCTGGAAGGTGTACCCGGTCTGGCGAAAACACTTACCATTAAATCCTTATCGGAAGTAATCAATGCTAAATTCAGCAGAATACAGTTTACGCCCGATTTGTTGCCTGCCGACGTAATCGGTACCATGATTTATCATCAGCAGACCAATGAATTTAAGGTACGTAAAGGCCCCATTTTTGCTAACTTTATTCTTGCAGATGAGATTAACCGTGCACCGGCAAAAGTTCAGTCAGCCCTGCTCGAAGCCATGCAGGAAAAACAGGTAACCATTAGCGAAACCTCTTATAAACTGGACGATCCTTTTCTGGTAATGGCAACACAAAATCCGCTTGAGCAGGAAGGAACTTATCCCCTGCCCGAAGCCCAATTAGACAGGTTTATGCTGAAAGTGGTTGTTGGCTATCCAAGTCGTGAAGAAGAACAATACATTATAAAACAACAGGTACAGGATACGCGTCCGCATAATATTACACAGGTAGCCACAGTGCAGGAAATAAGAGATGCAAGAGATTTGACCAGACAAATATACATGGATGAAAAGATTGAAAAATACATTGTAGATATTGTATTTGCCACCCGCTATCCTGAACAATATGGTATGCCGAAAATGAAGAACTTTCTGAGCTATGGCGGTTCGCCGCGTGCAAGTATCAATCTGGCACTCGCAGGTAAAGCCCATGCGTTTCTGGAGGGAAGAGGATATGTAATTCCTGATGATATTAAAGCTATCAGCAAAGATGTATTGCGCCACAGAATTGGTCTTACTTACGAAGCTGAAGCAGAAAATATTTCAAGTGAACAAATTATCGATGAATTGATTAAACTGGTTCCGGTTCCATAATACGTTGATAGCATATGTTATTCTCCAAACGATCTAAAAAACAAAATACTGAAGAGCAACTTTCCGAAGAACAGGAATTGCAGCGAAAGGTGCGTCAACTGGAAATTAAAAGCAAGAAACTTACCAATCATATTTTTACAGGTGAGTATCATTCAGCTTTTAGAGGCAGAGGTATGAAATTTAAAGAAGTGCGTGAGTATGAAGAAGGAGA
This sequence comes from Bacteroidota bacterium, assembly GCA_023396345.1. GTDB lineage: Bacteria > Bacteroidota > Bacteroidia > Chitinophagales > Chitinophagaceae > Haoranjiania. The sequence goes on along the minus strand of JAEWWO010000103.1, from coordinate 3,426 downwards.
TGACATACGTTTTATAGACTGGAACGTATCTGCAAGAACCAACAACACTTACAGCAAACTTTTTGAAGAAGAAAGAGAGATAAGTATTTTCTTAATGGTCGATTCCAGTGCCAGCAATATGTTTGGCACACACGGACAATCAAAGAAAATGCTGATAGCTGAAATATGCGCCACACTTGCGTTTTCGGCGGTCAGAAATAACGATAAGGTGGGACTTCTTTTCTTTAGTGATCAGATAGAAAAATTTATTCCCAGCAAAAAAGGAAAAGAACATGGTTTGTATCTGTTGCGTGAACTGATAAGTTTTAAACCTACTTCTGCACAAACCGATATTAAACTGGCACTCAAATATGTAAATAACATTTCTAAAAACAAACACAAGAGTATTATTTTTATTTTGAGTGATTTTGTAGATGATAATTATCTTGAAACTTTGCGTGTAATGGCCAAAAGGCACGAGGTTATTGGTATTCAGGTGTATGATTTACATGACAATCAGTTGCCTGATGTAGGTTTACTAGAAGTGGAAGATATTGAAACAGGCAACACAGTGTTGATTGATACCAAAAACAGAACGACACAAAATACCTACAATCAACAATTTCAGAAAATCAGTATTGATGCTAAAGAAACTTTTAAAAAAGCAGGCGCAGAACTGTTGCAGGTTTCAACCGGAGAAGATTTTGTAAAAGTTCTTCAGTCATTTTTTATTAAAAGATCTAAAAAGCAATAGTGAAAAGTATTTATCATTATATTAAAACCTTGGTATTATTTTCTGTGCTGTCTTTTACAGTGAGTCAATCCTTTTCACAGCAGGCAGGCGCACAACTTGAAAAAGAACAGATAACGCTGGGTGAACAAATCAAACTAAAACTATCTTTATCCAGAGTAGATAAAGGTTCTATTGTATTATCTGAATGGTTCAATTTGCCCGACACAGGCAATCATATAGAAGTTATAAAAAGAGAAAAAGTAGACAGCAGCGACGCGGGTAATAATACAATAAACATCTCTCAGGAAATAATTATTACCTCTTTTGATTCCGGAAAATGGAACCTGCCCCTTGTTGCGCCTGTGCTACAGGATGTTTCAGGAATCAGATACCCGATGACAGTTGACTCTGTTGCTTTAACCGTAAATCCGGTAGATGTGTCGCACATGCAGGATTTTCACGATATTAAAGAAGTGGTAGATACAAGCTATCGCGATTATACATGGTTGTATTATGTAGCAGGTATTTTATTATTACTGCTGCTCATCTGGTTTTTCATTCGTTTTATTAAAAACAGAAAAAACAAACCCGTAAGAACTACTGTTATTAAAGGTCCGCCTATACAATGGGCAATGAAAGAAATAGATAAACTACAAGCTGAGAATCTGATTGAGCAAAACAGAGAACTGGAATATTTTACCCGACTCGATGAAATTTGCAGAACGTATTACGATGAAAGAACTTACGCCAATACGCAGTTTCTAACTGCCAGAGAAATTTATAACCGTTTGCATAAATATTTGCAACAGGAAAAAGACCGCATCTCATTACTGGAATTAAATAAGATGAATGATGTGGTGAAATTTGCCAAATACAAACCTTCGCAGCAGCAGGCTAACAAGGCTGCTGATATGGCAAAAGAAACACTGAACGCTATTGAGCAGGAAGTAATCAAACAAACAGAAAACAATAACCAAAACGCGAAAGGGAAATAATTGATTATGTTGAGAGACTGGTTATCTTATATGAATATAAACACCAACTTCGAGTTTGCATACCCGTGGTTTTTAGTGTTGCTGGCATTGTTGCCTTTATTGATAGTTGTTTACAGAAGAAAGTCAAAAAAACCACCAACTTTTAAAGTTTCTACCACACATTTTATTAAAAAATCAAGATCCTTTAAAACCAGAACAAGACATCTGCCTTTTGTTTTAAGATTGCTGGCTCTGGCATTATTAATTATCGCACTGGCAAGACCGCGCGACAGATTCACTGTATCTCAGTCAAACGGAGAAGGCATAGACATTATGTTGTGTATGGATATCTCAGGAAGTATGAATGCCAATGACTTTCAGCCTACCCGACTGGAAGCTTCCAAAAGAGTAGCTGCGGATTTTGTGCAGGCGCGCCCCGGAGATCGCATTGGCGTTACTATTTTCAGTATTGTGAGTTACACGCTTTGCCCTGTTACAACTGACCACAATATTGTATTGCAACAACTGTCTTCTATCCGCAGCGGATATCTGGAAGAAGAAGGCACGGCTATCGGTTCGGGGCTGGCAACCAGTGTTGACGGGTTGCGCAGAAGTGATGCCAAATCTAAGATTGTAATCCTCCTGACAGATGGTGTAAACATTGGTGGTACAATTTCTCCGGATATTGCTACTAATCTTGCTAAAACGTATGGCATAAAAGTATACACAATTGGTATAGGTACATCGGGCAGTATGAATGCAATACAACGTACAGAAGATGGTGAAGAGGTGCAACAAAATATTCCCATAGATTTTAATTCAACTTTGTTGAGAACAATTGCCAAAGAAACCGGTGGCGAATATTTTTATGCCAGAGATAATAATGCCTTGCAAATGGTTTATGCTCATATAAATCAACTTGAAAAATCCAAAGTAGAAGTTACTACCCATAATCGCTATTCTGAAAAATATCTTCCCTGGCTTCTGGCAGGTCTGGCATTACTGATAATTGAATTTTTATTGAGAACTTTAGTATACAGAAGATTTCCTTAAACCATTGGTTTTGCAAGTCTGTTTTAAAAAATGGCCGCATTATTAACAAAAATCGAGCCAAATTTGTAAAATTCATTTTTTTAGATTAATATTGTGGTCTAAAATAAATCCAATAGATGGCCCTAAGTCAATCATTATTACAGAAACAATTACAGAAACTATCGCCTCAACAAATACAGTTAATGAAACTGTTGCAGGTTCCTACTGCCAACCTTGAGCAAAGAATTAAAGACGAAATGGAAGAAAATCCTGCGTTGGAGCAGGGTGAAAATGAAACAGAAGAAGAATATAAAGAGGAATATAAGGAGGAAACAGAAAGTACTTACGAAGACGACGAACCAACCGGCAGCGAAGAAGAGTATGATAATATAGACATAACAGAATATGTGCATGAAGGAGATGATGAAATTGCCGATTATCGTACACGCGATGATGGTTACGGAGAAATGGAAGAAAAGCAGGATATTCCGTTCAGCGTGGAAAACAGTATGCACGAATCTCTGGAAACGCAACTGGGAATGCTTACGCTGGATGCAAGACAAAAAATGATTGCTGAACAACTTATCGGTAATATAGATAGTGACGGATATCTGCGCAGAGAACTGGATGCTATTGTAAACGACCTTGCCTTTAGACAAAACATTGAAACTTCTGTAGAAGAACTGGAAGGTCTGGTAAAAGACATTC
>JAEWWO010000065.1 GCA_023396345.1 Bacteroidota bacterium | reverse complement strand
GAACTGTTGCTCGATAAATTGCAGGTATTGCTTAAAGACAAACAATCTGCAGGCATCAGCAATAACTTTGGAGAAGTATTGATTCCGAAAGGATCAAAATTCAACCAGAAAAATCTGGCTTCTATCGATTATCAAAACATCAATCCTTTAGGATGGACGGGTGATGAAGCAACTGACAACAGCATCAACGTTTTGTTGCATAACTTCAACATTAAATACAACGAAGAATTAGGACGCTACAAAAGAGAGAAATTCAATATCTCCATCGGAGACGAATTACCTGCCGGCGTATTAAAACTTGCTAAAGTTTATCTGGCTGTGAAGCGTAAACTGAAAGTAGGTGATAAAATGGCAGGACGTCACGGTAACAAAGGTATTGTGGCTAAAATTGTACGTCAGGAAGATATGCCGTTCCTTGAAGACGGAACACCGGTAGATATCGTTCTTAATCCGCTGGGTGTACCTTCGCGTATGAACCTCGGACAGATTTACGAAACTATCCTTGGATGGTGCGGAAAGCAGTTAAACGTAAAATTTGCAACGCCTATTTTCGACGGAGCAATGCCTTACGAAATAAGCGAGTATTGCGAAAAAGCAGGCATCCCTGAAATGGGACACACTTACCTGTACGACGGAGAAACCGGCGACAGATTCCATCAGAAAGCTACTGTGGGTGTTATTTATATGATTAAACTGCACCACATGGTTGATGATAAAATGCACGCGCGTTCTATAGGACCATACAGCTTAATTACACAACAGCCATTGGGTGGTAAAGCTCAGTTCGGTGGTCAGCGTTTTGGTGAGATGGAGGTGTGGGCACTTGAGGCTTACGGTGCATCCAACATTCTGCAGGAATTACTGACTATTAAATCTGATGATATTATCGGAAGAGCAAAAACCTATGAGGCGATTGTAAAAGGCGATAATGTGCCGAGACCGGGTGTTCCTGAATCGTTCAATGTATTGATTCACGAATTAAGAGGTCTGGGATTAGATTTGAAATTTGATTAATAACAAATAAGATTAATAAACCTAAAAGAGACTACTCTGCAAAGAGTGGTCTCTTTTTTGATGTATAGAAATATACAAATCAATACTTTAAGTTATGAACGACAAAAAACAACATCCCCAAAATGAAGATGCGGACAAATCAGTAGATGAACTCGCAAAAGAACAAATGACCGAAGATCCTGAAACTTACCATCTTCCCACTGACGGTAAAAAACCTGGAGAAGTGGAAGACTTTAAGAAAAGTCTGAATAATAACGAGGAGAATAAAGACGAACTGGAGAATCAAAAATAAAAAAGAAAACTATGTCTGAAAACATTATTCCCGAACAAAGAGAAGGTGCAAGTTCCGATACAGAAAATTCCGTTTCGTTTCCGCACAGAGAAGAAGCTGTACAGTTTTATGAAGTAGTAAAAGCCAGAATACAGGACGTAAATCACTGGAATAAATATGCAGGAGAAAGCCTTGCCGACTTTACACTTTTAAACAGTAAAGGCGAAGAAGTATCACGCCTGCCTGAAGTAAATGATTATTTCAAAATTGACGTTCCGGGCATAGGCAATCCTTCCGGTGATGGATATGATTTTGTACAGATACAGGAAGTTAAAGATATTACTGAAGCCGACGAATCCTGCTTCTATATCACCGTGCAGCCTGCTCCCAGTCCGTTGAATACAGATAAAGATGTTGCGCATTTCTTTACAGAAAAAGCATCCAGTACATTTATTGTGAGACTCAATGGCAATACAGTTTATGCAGAGGTGCACGGCAGAAATGAATTGCCCAATATTAAAGGTGTAGACCTTAACGATACATTGCGCAACACACTGGTAGCCACAGGAGGAGTATTAGGCTTTAGTAAATTACAATGGAGTGCACTCACCAAAGGGTTGATTGAGCGCACCACTGATAAATAAAATTTTCTATCTGCCTTACGGTAAAATAGCTCCCACTTCAATGTCGCATCTGTGACCCGGCATACCGTGTGCAGGATTAGGTTTTCCCGAAAATCCCGTGCTCCCACGGCAATATCGCATCTGTGACCCGGCATACCATGTTCAGGATTTAGAATCAGTCCGGTTGTTCCTTCTACAGGAGGCAAAGAAGTAGCATCAGTTGTGTTTACCTCCGTTTCTCCCGAATTATTACATGCAGTAAAAATTGCTGCGGCTATCAGCGCAGTAAATAGTTTTGATATTCATTTATTATTTTTGATTAATGTCTGTGTTCTTTTACATACGTGTCCTTGCACTCTGTAGCGCAGAAACCATAAATTTTTCCATCAATAACCGCTGTATCGGCAATGCCCGCAGTTAGTGGCATTTGGCATACAGGATCCTTGTCTAAAGCAAACTGTACATTTGCATATTTATTTTCATCCGCTGCTTGCACTCCTGCTTCAGGCATAGCATGATTACTGTGTTCAGTTGTTTCGTTAACCTGATTGTTGCAGGCAACTAAAAACAGAAGGGCTGTGGCAAATGCAAGTATTCTCTTCATTTTGTAAGAATTAAATTAACTGTTATAAAAGCCAAAGTTACTCTTTTTTGGCTAACATTGTTGTTCTAAAAAATGAAAACGAATGGCCAATAAACTAATAAACGAAACAAGTCCGTATTTATTACAACATGCACACAATCCCGTAGACTGGTATCCTTGGGGAGAAGAAGCTTTGCAAAGAGCAAGGGATGAAGACAAGCCCATTCTTGTATCAATAGGCTATGCAGCCTGCCACTGGTGTCATGTAATGGAGAAAGAAAGTTTTGAAGATGCAGCCACGGCAGAACTGATGAATACATATTTTGTCAATATTAAAATTGACAGGGAAGAACGCCCCGATTTGGATCAGATTTATATGGATGCATTGCAGGCGCTGAGTGGTAGCGGCGGCTGGCCATTGAATGTGTTTCTTACACCCGATAAAAAACCTTTTTATGGAGGAACATATTTTCCACCGCGCGATGCTTATAACCGTCCTTCCTGGAAGCGGGTATTAGAGAGCATTCGCCAAGCATATGCAGTAAAAAAAGATGAGATAACACAGCAGGCGCAAACGCTGACAGATTATATAGCTTCAGCCACAAACTTTACCCTGCCCGATGAAAGAATGCAACTGACAACAGAGGCGGTTGATACCATTACAAAAAATATATTGCAACAGGCAGACCATGTGTGGGGCGGATATACTGCTGCTCCAAAGTTTCCGCAAACCTTTACCATTCTTAGTTTGCTGCGCAGTTATCATTTTACAAAGAATTACGACGCACTACAATCTGCCTTATTGAGTCTGAATAAGATGATAGCAGGAGGTATTTACGATCAGGCAGGTGGAGGTTTTGCCCGCTACAGTACCGATGCTTACTGGCTTGCACCTCATTTTGAAAAAATGCTGTATGATAATGCACTGTTGGTTTCAGTTTTATCGGAAGCTTTTATGATAACCAAAGATGTACAATACAAAAAGGTTATTGAAAAAACCATTGCATTTATAGAGCGGGAACTGATGCATGAAAGCGGCGCATTCTATACAGCGTTGGACGCCGACAGTGAAGGAGTGGAAGGAAAGTTTTATACCTGGTCTAAAAATGAAATAGAAGAAATATTAGAGGCAGATGCTGCTTTGTTTTGTGAATTGTATGATGTAAGAGAAAACGGTAATTGGGAGCATACCAATATTCTCTGGTTGCCCGAAACGAAAAAAGCTGTTGCAGAAAAAAATAATCTTACAACAGAAGAAATAGAAATATTTTCAGAAAGATGTCTAACTAAATTAATGCAGGTGAGAGCGAAGAGAGTACGACCTGCACTGGACGATAAAGTAATACTTTCCTTAAATGCCCTAATGATTACAGCTCTCTGTAACGCTTATACAGCAACAGGCACAGAAGAATATAAAACCGCTGCTTTAACAACCATGCAGTTTCTGGAGAATAATTTACTCACGGGTGAATTATCGTGGAAGCATACCTGGAAAAATGAAGAAGCTAAAATACCTGCCTTTCTGGATGACTTATCTTATCTGGTAAAAGCGTATACTGACCTGCATACCATTACAGGATACAATCAGTTTATACTAAAAGCAAAAGAGCTAACGGCGTATATCATTCGTCATTACAGCGATGAAGACAATCTTTTATTTTATTTTACTGCGGATTTTCAGGAAGATATTATTCTGCGCAAAAAAGAAATTCATGACGGAGCTACACCATCGGGCAATGCAGTAATGGCAGATAATTTACTGTATCTGGGTATATGCTTTGATAATCAGGAATGGAAGCAACGCAGCGAAAATATGCTGCAATCAATAGCAAAAGCCGTGATACAGCATCCCGTTTCTTTTGGTTTGTGGTCTTGTCTGTTACAAAAAATAGTATTTGGTATACATGAAATTGTCATTACAGGTGCACAAGCTGAAAGCCTCTCTAAATCAGTATTACGCGAGTATATACCGCATAAAGTTTTATTTTCAAATAACACAGATATAGAAAATATTCCATTGCTAAAAGATAAATACGCCACAGATGAATCTTACATTTTTGTTTGTAAAGATTATACCTGCCAACAGCCTGTGAAGACTGTTGAGGAGATGAGAGAGGTGGTGAGGTAATTATCAACTCACCACTTTCAAAGTATTTTTTATTTTATTGGCTAAATAAATCAGTTCGGTAGCATCGTTGCTGAGTATGGTTACATG
>JAEWWO010000004.1 GCA_023396345.1 Bacteroidota bacterium | reverse complement strand
ACAGGAGAAGTAAACACCGTAAATGCAAGATATAATCTGGGTTATGCCTATTTAAAATCGGGCAACTATAATGCAGCCTTAAACAATTTTCAGCAAATAGGAGGTTCGGCTACCTCTACAGATCCGTTAAAGGCTGACGCATATGTAAGAGCCGCCGATGCCTTGTTTATGCAAAGACAATATGCAAGAGCTTCCGGTATGTATGATGCCGTTATAAAAAACAACGGAGCCAATGCTGATTATGCATATTATCAAAAAGCGGTGATAGCCGGTGCACACGGCAGAGTAGATGAAAAAGTGAAATATCTGCAACAGTTCAACAGACTATATGCCAATTCTTCTCTTTCTTCACAAGCCAACATGCAGATTGCAGATGCTTATATGCTGAAAGAAGATTTTGCCAAAGCAATAGATCCGTTAAACAAAATTATCAGCAGCAATGCTGTTGAGCTTCATCCGGATGCGTATCTTAAACTGGGTGTAGCTTATTACAACACGGATAATAATTCAAGAGCATTATTTACTTTTCGTAATTTGATGTCTAAGTTTCCGCATGCCGAAGAAAGCAATGATGCCGCAGCGTATGTCAGAAATATTTATATCAATACCAACAGACCGCAGGAGTACGTGAGCTTGATGCGCGAAATGGGGCGCTCTGTAAGCAGTTCAGAGAGAGATTCTATCGGCTTTGTAGCTCCGTTTAATGCCTATGCATCAGAGAATTTTACCACTGCTAAAACCGGTTTTATTTCTTATATCAATCAATATCCTTCCGGCGAAAATATTGTAGATGCCAATTATTTCTTAGGTGATATTTATAATAAAGAAGGCGATTACAACAATGCCATCCGACACCTGAAATATGCTGCAGACCGCACGCCTAATAAGTTTGGCGAAGAGGCAGTATTGGAAACAGCGCGGATTTATTATTTCCAGATGAAAGATTATAACAATGCAGCTAAGTATTATCAACAACTAAAAAACATAGCAACGAATGCCGATTTTAAACTGGAAAGTATGCGCGGATTATTAAGAAGCCATTACAATCTTAAACAATGGCAGCAAGCTACGCAAAACGCCAATGAACTGTTGAAGCAGAGAAATATTGCAACAGATGATCGTCAGATTGCCAATATGATTATTGCTAAAGACATGGAACGCTCCAACGCCAATGGCAATGACATTCTGGAAGTATATAAAAAAGTTTATAACGCAGGCAGAAACGAATATGCCGCCGAAGCAAGATATTCGGCTGCAAGAATTTTAACCGACCAGCGCAAATATAGTCAGGCAGAAAATATGGCTTTTGATGTAATCAATAAATCAGGTTCTTATGATTACTGGATTACAAGTGCTTATGTGCTTTTGGGAGAAATCTATTTGAAACAAAAAGATTATTTTAATGCAGAAGCCACACTGAAGAGTGTGATAGAAAATGCAGCCAATAAAGAACTGGTGGCAAAAGCACAGGAGTTGCTGAATACAGTAAACAGTCAAAAGAGACAAAACAGTAAAGTACGCTAAATTTAAAAGAACAAGCAATGAACATCTCTAAATATATTTTTATATCATTTTTTTGTATGGCGCTGTATTCGGGCGTTTCAGCGCAGGATACAACAGCACTGCCGTCTTCCATCAGCAATCAGCCTATAACTATTACATCGGAGTTTACACCGGTGCTTAAAGAGTCTGCGAAGATTAATATCACTTCTTCTGAAAATCTTCCCGAGCTTCCCAAGCCGCAGTTTCGTTATAATGTTCCGGCGCAGCCTGTTATCAGCGATTATAAATCAGGCACTATCTATCCGCTCGCTGTAAGTATTGATACATCAGCATTGTGGCGCAATAAAAATTTTGTAAAACTGGGTTATGGCAATCTTTCCACTCCTTATGCCGAAGCGGGTTTTTCATTTGGCGATGGAGCTCGGCAAGCAATAAGTTTGTATGGAAAGCATACACAATCAAAAGGAAGTTTAGATTTTCAGCAGTTCGGAAAATCTTATGCTGAGGCGAATGGGGTGTTTAATCTGCAACAGAAAAATATGCTGACGGCAAAATTATTTTTTGACAGAAATACGCAGTATGAATATGGTTTTCAAAATCAAAACAAACCGCCTTATACAGAAGAAAGTCTTTTAAGAAGATATGGTACTTTTGGCGGAACGGCTACATTGAATAATACAGCTAAGAACAGTGCTGGCGTTAACTATGCGCCGGAGTTTTCTTTTTATATTCTGAACAGTAACAGATCGGTTTCTGAGAGCGGCATACAACTGAATGTACCTGTTACTAAAGAACTGATAGAAGATGTATTTTTCAACTTGGGTTTCAAGGCTGACATCTCTACAATGGAAGCCGTTGAAGAAAATGTAAGAATTAATAACGGACTGTTCTATGTTGCTCCATCTGTTTCTTATCAATCAGAAAAAATAAAGGCAGAAGCGGGCGCAACTCCTTCATGGGACAGAGGCAACTTTTATCTCTTGCCAAACATTGGGCTGGAAGCCTTGCTGGGAAATCGTTTCAGCTTTATTGCAGGATGGAAAGGATACTATAATAAAACTTCTTATCGTTCTTTAACTTCTTTCAATCCGTGGATTGCCACACCGCAGGATTTGCTGAACCATAGAGTCAATGAGCTTTACGGAGGATTTAAAGGATCTTCGGGCAACCACCTCACATACAAGGCGCAGGCTGCATTTCAGAAATTACACAACCTGCCTTTATTTGTAAATGACAACACAGATGGAAGAACATTTAATGTAATAAATGAAACTTCTTTAAGCAACGTACAGGTGAGAGGAGAATTGGGCTATGATAATAAAGAAACCTTCTCCCTGACAGCAGGACTTACCAAAAACTTTTTTAATTCCTTACAGGATAATGCAAAGCCATACGGACACTTGCCTTTGGAACTGGATGCAAGTCTGCGCTGGAGAATCATCAAAAATTTATTCTTTACCTCACAGGCATATTTCTGGAACGGAGCACATTATCTTGACCATGCAAATAATTCTTCAGAAAAACAATCCTCTGCTTTTGATTTAAATGCAGGAATTGAAGTAAATTTGATTAAAAACATCGGAGTTTGGTTGCAGGTAAACAATATGTTTAACAATAAGTATCAAAGATGGAATAACTATCCTGTGCTTGGAACCAACATTTTAGGAGGCGTTGTTTTTACTTTCGGACAGAAATAAACAAAATGGAAAAAGCACTTATACAATATCTTTCGCAACACAATGAACTGCAACTGGGCAAGCTGGGCACTTTTCATGTACATGACCATAATGCTTCGGTAGAACCTATCAATAACATTGCTTTTGCGCCTTATAAAACAATTTTATTATCGGACAATAAAAGCGCGCAAATTGATCGGGAGTTTGTTGATTATGTAGCTGCAAGCAATGATTACAGCGAAAAAGAAGCAAGAAGTAAAACGCAGACTTTTGTGAGTGAAATATTAAAAGAACTTGCAGAGAGTGGACAGAGAGAAATCCACGGATTGGGTTTGCTTCTTAAAAAAGAAGATGCTTTGGTTTTTCATGCGAATAGCGACTTTTCTCTTCCTGCTGTTCCGGCGTTAAAAGTTATCAGACAAAATGCGGTACATGCTTTAAGAGTTGGCGACAAAGAAGTTTCCAACGAAGAAATGATTGCTTATTACGAAAATCAAAATGCTTCAAATCCTGTATGGATGTACTGGACAGCGGGAGTGCTGGCGGCTGTACTTATTGTGTTGGCTGCTATGTACTATCTGTAATAATTTTTCTGCAAACGTTATACTACTTCATTTTA
>JAEWWO010000389.1 GCA_023396345.1 Bacteroidota bacterium | reverse complement strand
CAACAAAACACTAATACGGTCCTTTACCGCATCATAAGAAATTATTCACAAATTATTTTTTGACGTAAATGCTACGTACAGAAATTACGGTGTACAAGGCCAGCCGGATAATATTACCAAATGGATTTCTGCCGGATTGAGATGGAATATGGCGAGAAGGGAATTTTTGTGGTAAAATAAATTGCAGATTACAAATTGCAGATTGCAAATTATATGGTAATGTGCGAATGTGTCAATGAGAAAATGTGATAATGCAAATATTGAAAACTTGTAGGAATGCGCCATGTGGCGCATTCTTTTATGTGTGATTACAAAAAGATAATTAATGAGGGGTGTCTTCACCCCCTCATTAAAGAAAAAAAATTATAGATCTACAATTACAGATTGCAAAATGATTTTGTAGAGAAAATCAAAATGATTCGTGTACCTACCTCTCAACACCCTCATTTATAATCGCCAGAGGCGATAGAATAATGCTGCGAGGCGTCCTCGCCTCGCAGAACAAAATCAATTTTAAATATTCGTTATTAAAAGACCGGAGTTAGCAGCTTCGGTCTTTTATCTATAACTTTGCCCCGCAATGCAAAAGAAAAATTATAAATACATTTTTTTTGATCTGGACCACACCATCTGGGATTTTGAAACCAACGCTAAAATAGCCATACAGCATACATTTGAGAAAAATAATCTGCTGCAACGTGGTATTGAAGATTTTAATTTATTCTTTGAAAGATACAGTTATCACAACGTGAAACTGTGGGACAGATACACTAAAGGTTTGATAAAACAGGAAGAGCTTCGCTGGCGCAGAATGTTCCGGGCGTTGCTTGATTTTAAAATTGGTGATGAAGTTTTATCTAAAATAATGAGTGATGAATTTCTGGAAGAACTGCCTAATCAAAGCGGTGTATTTCCTTATACGTACGAGATTTTAGATTATTTAAAAAATAAAAATTATCCGTTGTATTTAATTACAAACGGATTTGAAAAAGTACAGACCAGAAAGCTGACTAATTCAGGACTGGATAAATATTTTGATTATATGATTACGTCTGAAGCCAGCAACAGCCTGAAGCCCAACAAAGAAATTTTTGAATATGCACTTACTAACACCAAAGCTACAGCAGAAGAAAGCATTATGATTGGCGACAATCTGGATGCTGATATTTTAGGTGCTCAAAGCATGGGCATTGATACTGTTTTTGTAAATCATATAAATGCTGATGCCGGAATAATTACTCCTACTTACACCATCAGTCATTTAAAAGAACTGGAAGAAATCCTGTAAAGACTTCTTCCAGTTTTACTCAATTTATGTTTACTCATTAAAACCTGTAAGATAAAGAAGCTGCAAAGTTGCGGGGCTCTGTCTGATTGATAAATCCGCCGCGGAAATAAGAATTGTAACCAATTTCATTTACCAGATTATTCAGATATACCTTTGCATCCCAGTTTTTCCATTTATAGCCGATTTGTGCATTCAATGTAGTATAAGCAGGCATATCAAAAGGTTCTGTTCCTCCCATATTGCCGTGTCCGTCGGGCGTTAAGCTATATTCATTCACCGGACGTTCTCCTACATAATAGGCACCAAAACTCAAAGATAAATTCTTTAACGCACCTCTGTCAAAATCATATTTCACCCATCCGTTTGCCGTATGCTTTGGAGCGTTCATGGGCGCAGAGCCTTCTACATACGATGGTGAATTTGTATAGCGTGCATTCAAATAAGCATAACCTATCATTACTGTAAGATTGTTACGAATGCGTCCGTTTAACTCTGTTTCAATTCCATCGCGCAGTAAATCGCCCGCTTTAAAATAATAACCTGTTGCCTGATTGGTTCCCGGTACATACTCTGCATTAGCCAGGTTGGAAGTGTAAATATGAAAATACGTGAAATTGAAGCGTAGTCTGTTGTCCAGCCAGTCAGACTTAATTCCTCCTTCAAATTGTTCGGTGGAAGAAGGTCCTATTTTTTCACCATTACTCATCAGATTTGCCTGACTGCGCAAGCTGGTAGAGTTTGTATAAGAACCAAAAACATTCACATTTTTAATTGGCGTTACAATCACACCCACACTTGGGTTCCAGGCAGATCCTTTTGTATTGTTATCAGACGTAAAACTTTTTGTCATTATCTCTGAATAACGCAATCCCAGAGACAGTTTCAGGTATTTATTAAATTCAATAACATCCTGAGCCAAAATGCCAAACGTACTGTAATAGGCAGGCACTTCTCCATTTTTTACAAAACTCAGTGATTTACCTGTCTGACGAATTCCGTTATCATCTGTATAAACAACACCTGACATCTGATTTGAAAAATCATTAAAAATATTTACAGTGTCTATTGCTGTTGCATTTCTTGATCTTGCGCCAAAGGTCACACCATCTGTAACCGGACTTAAAGTACCTGTAAAATTGGTAGTAACAACGTCTGATATACGATAATCGAATCCTGCCTGCAAGGTGTGTTTAACTTTTCCTGTGTACACATCCTGACCAATAAGATCGAATTGAAAAGTTTTATTTTTATCGTGTCTGAGACTGCGGCTTCTGGTGCGTGAGAACGAGTTGTACTCAGCGTTTGCGCTTCCGATAAGTTTTGCAGAAGTAGATAAATTATCCACATCATAAACAGAGCTTGCATAGGCTGCTCTTACACTCAGCTTGTCAGTAAGAGTATGCTCAATACGCAACATCAAGCTACTGAGTTTGGTATTATTATTATCCGTATCAAATCCTAAGAATTTATTGTAAGGCAATAAATATAAGGCATTCACTCCTTGCGAAGGATTCAGATTGACAACAGACGTATGTGGCGTTCTGTTATCATCCAGGAAATCTCCTTCAGCCACAATTTTAGTGCGTTCTGTTGGCTTCCAGGCAAGCGAAGGATTGATATACACACGATTTGATTGTATATAACTTCTGTAACTATCGGCTCTTTCGTATGCGCCATTTATACGGAATGATACGGTTTTACGTCTGTCCAGAATAGTTTCCAGATCAAAGACAGGACGCACTTGCCCCCAGCTACCTACACGCAAACCAACATCTGCAAAATTTCTGAAATTGGGCGATTTTGTTACTACATTAATTACCCCACCGGCATTTCCTATATCGGTAATTACACCTTGTGTAACTGCTGCCGAACCTTTAATCATTTGTAAAGATTCTACGCCTTGCATATCTACCACACCGGATGCGGTTTGAAATTGTCCGTCCATACGAACGCCATTTTTCAGCACCGGAACACCTCTGAAACCGCGGGCTGACATAGATTCCTTCACACCACCATAACTTCCAAACAAAGTTACACCAGGTACGTTTCTCATTGCCTCAGTTAAAGTAAGTGCTCCCTGATCTTTAATCACTTTATCAGAAATAATAGAAATAGACTGTATCTGGTCCGATGGTCTCAACGGCATTCTGGTAATAGTTTCTAATCCTTTGGGCTTACGTGTACGTTCACCGAAAACTTCCACATCTTCCAAACGTTCATCTTCCTTAACCAAAACCGCAATCAGTCTTACCTCTTTTTCATATCTCAGTTCTACATGCAGTATTTCTTTTGCAAAACCCGAACGGGTTATTTCAAGATGATACCTTCCGCGGGGAACATTATTGAATGAAAATTTACCCAGCTCATCTGTTTGAGTTGTTTCATTCAGCTCACGTATTTTTACGGTGGCATCTTCAATAGCCTGTTCTTCTATATTGTATACTTCTCCGTAAATATCTCCTCTTGTTCTTTGCGCCAAGGATACCGTGGCTATAAACATCATGCATACAATTATCAATGCTTTTCTCTTCATATCTCTTTTTTAATTTTTACAGGCGCAAAAATCAAGAGATTAATTAAGAAGCATTTTCGATATCGGGAAAAATTTATAAAAAGGGATGATTACTTTAAAGTATCGCTACGCATATTGTCTTTAATACGTAGAGAATCTTTTTTAGCTTTTTTGGTAGTGATTAAAATTACACCGTTGGCTGCTCTTGCTCCATAAATAGCTGTTGCATTTTTATCTTTTAAAACATTCACAGACTCTATATCCGCTTTGTTTAACTTCGCGGCCTTTTCCTGACTCGCAATCATGCCGTCGATAACTATTAAAGGCGTGTCTTTACCTGATGAGTTCATTCCTCTTATTCTTATACCGTTTTCTGTACTCACAGGCGCTGCACCAAAGGCTTCTCTTTTGTTTAATGCAGTAGCAGCTTTTTTTCTTTGTGTGCCATACCCTACTACAACAACTTCTTCCATCGCATATTTTTCAGGCTGAAGTGTAATGTTTTCGGGGATTTGAGAAGCAAGCATTTCTTTGTTTTCGTAACCCACTCTTGAAATAACAAGCGTATCCAGCTCATTGGCAGATAAAGAAAATCTTCCTTTACTATTTGTCAATGCTCCTCTGTTTGAATTTTTAACCATCACAGAAACGCCGTCAACAGGATTACTCAAATCATCTTTTATAGTAGATTTTACTCTTACATTTTTTGTTTTACTTACTTCTACTCCCGCCACACTGCCCTGCAATGCGTTTGCAACATCGCTATTATTATTCTCCGGTACAGCTCCGGTAATTGTTGCACGAGGTTGTCTGCCATAACCTACAACAACTACATCATCAAAGCTTTTTTCAATCGTATCTGTTTTTTCAAAAAAAGAAGTTGCGGGAGCAGCAGTACGTGACAATCTTGTATCTGCATCAAACACAACAGCAGGCTCATTTGCAGGCATAACAACCTTCGGTTGTTGTATGGCAACCGCATCTTCCTTTGATTGCAACATCGAATCCGTAATATTATTTACAGCTAAATCTTCTAATGCCCGGGTAGTATCAATATAGGCAGGTGCATTTGTTTGCGTAGCTATTCTTTCTTCCTGTTTATTGGTATTGAACAAATAAAATGCGCCAACCGCAACCAGTAACAACACACTCGCAGCCGCTATGTATTTCTTCCAGTTATTTTTTCGTGCGGATATAGGGATTGTTTTTTTCTGTTCGTATTCTTTGATAAATTTCTTTGCAGCATCAAGATTCTCATCCGATGTGGCTTTATCAGCATCTTTATACCCGTCCAGAGCATCAGAGAAAAACGGATCTTCGAGCGCATAGGCTTCCATGTCGTGCATTTCTTTTGCCGACAGATTGCCGCTGTAATATCTTTCGATATCAGCGCGGGAAAATCGTTTGTTTTGTTTATTCTTCATTTTGCTCCATACAAATCTTTAAATTTCTTCTGCCGTTTTGTATCAGACTGCGCACTTTGTTCCATTCCATACCTGTTGCCTCCACAATTTCGTTATAACTTTTTGATTGCAGATAAAACATTTCTACTGTGTTTCTCTGTTCTTCTGCAAGTTGCTGCATACAATCTTCCAGTCTGCCAAGCAGTTGCTCTTTATCATCTTCAGTATCATGATGCAAAAAATTAGCCGATTGCATAAATTCGGTTTCATTTGTTACAATTTGCATTTTTTTATCTTTCCTCAACTGCATCAGACAATGATTTTTAGTAAAAACATACAACCAGTTTTTAAATATTTTCACTTCTTGCGCAGGCAACTTTCTCAATAATTCCGTATAAATATTCATTACTGCGTCTTTTGCCAAATCGGCATCAGATAAATATTTCAAAGCCACACCGTAGACCAGTTCGTAATATCGTAAATACAGTTCAGCCAAAATATGCTGATCATTTTTTTCTTTAAATGATTGCAGCAATTCTTCATCTGAAAAAGAAGATAGTTCCGATATATGCTTTATTACCGTCAATATATTTCAAAATTAAAAGCAATAATCAGTAAAAAAAATTTTTTAGCCTATTTATGTAATATCATTTTTTGCTGCATCTGTATAGTAAATACTCAATTAATTATTAAAATAAATATTATGAAAACGATTATCAGACTGTTTGTTTTATCATTATTCTTGTTTACCGGTAATTCATTTGCACAACAGTTGCAATCTTATCACGGACAAGTTATTGATGAATCAAAACAACCCATACCAAGTGCCAGTGTAATGGTAAAAAATACCAGTAAAGGCACAACTACAGACCGTCTCGGAAAATTTTCCATTCTTGCCAAATCAAATGATATTCTGGAAATAAGCGCTGTCGGATATATTACACAAGAAGTTAAGGTTACCAACCTTAGTAAACCCGTTGTACTAAAAACAGAAAGTAATCAAAAGCTGAATGATGTTGTGGTTGTAGGTTACGGTACACAGAAAAAAAGTGCTATTACAGGAGGGAATGCAGGAATTATGATTAGAGGACAATCATCTCACGTAAGACCTCGCTATGGCATGTATCATCCTAATTTCAATACAGAAGATTATGCTGCCACAGAAGAAAATGGATTTAAGAAGACAATCAATCAACCATTATCCACTTTTTCGCTTGATGTAGACGCCGCATCGTATAGCAATATACGCAGATTTATCAATCAGGGTCACATGCCTCCGGCAGGTTCTGTAAGAATAGAAGAGATGATTAATTATTTTACTTATAGCTATCCCAAACCCAATAAAGAAGAGGCTTTCAGTATAAACACAGAATATACAACAGCACCCTGGAACAACCAGCATGGTTTAATGATGATAAACTTACAGGCAAAGAAAATAGCAAATGATAATTTACCTGCCTCAAATCTTGTATTTCTGATTGATGTTAGCGGAAGTATGATGCCGTCCAACAAATTACCACTTGTGAAAGAGTCATTAAAACTACTTACTGGCCAACTGAGAGCAAAGGATAAAGTAACCATTGTAACCTATGCAGGAGATGCCGGTGTATTGCTAAAACCTACCAATGGCAATGAAAAGATGAAAATAAAAGAAGCTATCAATTCATTAAATGCAGGCGGTTTTACGCATGGTTCTGAAGCAATAGTACAAGCTTATAAAGCCGCTCAGGAAAACTTTATTAAAGGAGGTAACAACAGAATTATACTCTGTACCGATGGCGATTTTAATGTGGGTCAAACCAGTAATGCTGATTTGGAAAATTTGATTGAAGAGAAAAGAAAAAGTGGCGTATTCCTGACAATCCTCGGATATGGAATGGGTAACTATAAAGACGATAAAATGCAAGTTCTCGCACAAAAAGGAAATGGAAATCACGCTTACATTGACGGATTGACTGAAGCTAAAAAAGTGTTGATTAATGAATTTGGCGGTACATTGTTTACCATAGCAAAAGATGTAAAATTCCAAATAGAATTTAATCCGGCAATTGTACAGGGATACAGATTAATCGGTTATGAAACCAGATTGCTCAACGATGAAGATTTTAATGATGATAAAAAAGATGCAGGAGAACTGGGCAGTGGACATACGGTTACTGCTTTGTACGAAATAATTCCAAAGGGAGTGAATTCAAAATGGCTAAAGACTGTTGATGATTTAAAATATCAGAATAACAATCCAAAAACTACAGGTTCTACAGACCTTGCCACCGTTAAATTACGCTACAAAGAGCCCGACGGAGATAAAAGTAAATTACTGGAAAAGCCTATTTCCAATAATAAAATAAACATTGACAAAGCATCGGAAAATCTTCGTTTTGCAAGTGCTGTAGCCGGTTTTGGCATGTTACTTTCTGATTCTGAATTTAAGCAAAACAATGACTATAACAAGATTTTTCAACAAGCTAAAAATGCAATCGGTAAAGATGAAGAAGGTTACAGATATGAGTTTACACAACTGGTAAAAAAAGCTCAAAGCCTTGCACAAAAAAAGTTAAATGATGAAGTGGGTTTAAATGATTAGAAAAAAGAGTCCGCCTAAAAGGTTGTTTAGTCTTCCTGAACGAATTTTGGAGTATCAGGAGTAGTGAAGGAAACAGATGTTTCGCACTGCGCTAAACATAACAACTTTTTAGACGAACTCTCTCGTTTTCTCGGTGTGTATATCCTAATCTACAAATGAAAAAGCAGCTGCTTCTTTTTCAAGAAAATCAGGTTTTATTTCGTTCATTTTTACTTTTCCCGATTCTACAAAATACATAGCTGCTACAATCTTGATTTTCTCTTCCTGAAAATGATGACGAATCAGACTGCTTCTGTCAAGAATTTCATTGATAGAATGATATACGTTTATAGTTGCGACCTTATCTACAAATTCTTTGTTGTTACCGTCTCTGTTGTTCTCTATAGTTTTTTCTTTATCTACCGATGGTTTTATTTTCTCAAGCAAAGCTGTAAGATTTCCTAATTGCACATCGTCGCAAGCACCTTTAACGGCTCCGCAGCTCGTGTGACCCATGATTACAACAATCTTTGAACCTGTTACACCCACAGCATATTCCAGCGAGCCCAATACATTTTCTGAAATAATATTTCCGGCAATTCTGATGCTGAAAACATCTCCGATACCCTGATCAAAAATCAATTCTACAGGTGCTCTTGAATCCATGCAGCTTAAGATAGCAGCAAAAGGTTTTTGTCCGGCTTTGGTTGCATCAACCTTGTCAAGCAATTGACGGCTCTTGTATAAACCGTTTACAAATCTTTCGTTGCCATCCAACAAATATCTTAATGCATCTTCAGTAGTTATTTCGTCTAAATTATGATTATATGTGTTTAACATGATGAATATTTTTTAAGTTTTTTAAATTGAATAATTTCCTCCTCCGTTGTTGGAAGGCGTATTTCCGTTTTGATTTTTATGATCGTCTAGTTCTTTCAGTAATTTTTTATGTTTACCTGCCCATTTTGCTACATTGTCTGACTCTTCTGCATCATCGTCCATTAAGTAATGTACATTACCCACATCAGGAATGTTGTAATCGTTTCTGAATCCCACAAGCGAAACCTGAATATCTTTACTTGGCGCAAGAGCTTTGTAGAATTCCCGTATTTCTTCCAGTACGTCATAATCTATATACTGAGAATTTCTTGCATCAATTATCACTGTGCTGTCTTCAGGAATTCTGTCAAGCGTAGCTTTAATGCTTCCTTTGTTAAGGAAGGAAACTTCTTCAGCCAGCTCTAAAC
>JAEWWO010000383.1 GCA_023396345.1 Bacteroidota bacterium | reverse complement strand
GGGAAATATTGTTCATCAACAGTCTGGTTATACAATCCGACATGCGAAGCCGATTTCCTGTCCCAGTAGTTTTCCCACGGACCTCTTCCGTAAAAACTGATTTTATTGTACTGATTGTTCAGTTCCATATTATTACCAATGCGCATTAGCATTCTGTAATCTCCTTTGTTGGCAGTAAAATTATTATCAACTTTTACCATACCATCAGGATAAATTGTATAAGTTGTTTTTTGTGTGGCATCGCCGTTTACCAGATTTTTCACGAAACTTACTTCATAATTATTGCCCGATTTTTTTATATCATGCGAAATATTGGTGCCGTTTTCATAAGCAGTACGCCACATGCGCGTAGATTTGTTCAATCCTGCTCCATGATCGTTGTCTACAGGAGCGCGCCAGAAAGAAGGTGCAGGTCCGTTTTCAAGAATTGTTTGATTGCCTGATGTGTAAGACTGCATAATACCTTTTTGCGTATCGAACGTAATGCTGAAATTTTTTCCTGAAATTGTATTGCCCGATTGCGTTAAGCTACCACCCGCGCTGTGTGCGGTTTTTGGAGCAGCCTGAGCGTTCAATGCCAGTTGCTCATAAGCCAGTTCATATCCCGGTTTCATTAAAAACTCCGGTTGTTTGAGTAAATAATATACATTCAGAAAATATTCTTTTCCTGCCTTAAAGTTTGTTTTATACGGAACAGATACCGTTGTAGCAGTTCTTGGAGCTGCATTGATTGTAGCAACATTTCCTGTTTGTATTACTTTGCCGTCTTCAACCAGTTCCCAGCGCATGGAAAAATTAGAAATATCACGGAAGAAATAGCTGTTGAAAATATTGATGGTATTATTTGTACCTAAAGAAGTTTTAATAAACTGATGTACTTTCTTTATTTCAATAGCCATAGGCGTCAACTCACGATATCCTGTTACCACGCCTTTTACATTAAAGTTATTATCGCTCATGTTTATCGGATCCACGGGATTATCAAAAGGAAAATCTCCGCCATAAGCAATAATTCTTTTACCGTTTTTCACTGTATCAATTCCCTGATCAATCCATTCCCAAATATAGCCGCCCTGCAATTTTGGATATTGCTCAATATTGTCCCAGTATTCTTTAAAATTACCCAGACTGTTGCCCATAATGTGTGCATATTCACTCATGATGTACGGGCGGTTTTCTTTCGTTTGTTCGCTGTAAGTTTTAAGATAATCAGGATGTGGATACTGAGGCACAATCATATCAGTATTAAAATCAAGTTCTGATCTTTCGTATTGTACCGGACGATAATCATTTTCTTTCAGCCATGTATATGCATCGTACATATTAATGCCATTGCCTGCTTCGTTACCTAAGGACCAGATGAGAATGGAAGGATGATTTTTTCCTCTTTCGTACATGCGTATATTTCTGTCCATGTGCGGTATTTTCCATTCGGGATCATTGGCAAAAGTAGTTTGTAAATCGTAGTATCTGCCGTGTGATTCAATATTGGCTTCTTCAATTACATATAAACCGTATTTGTCGCAAAGCTCCAGCCAGTAAGGATGCGGAGGATAGTGAGAATGACGCACAGCATTTACATTCAGTTTTTTCATCATCTCCATATCTTTTTCCATATCGGCTTTAGAAAGTATATGTCCTTTTGTGGGATGCGCTTCGTGGCGGTTGACGCCTTTAAAGAAAACTCTTTTTCCATTTACCAGCACATCACTTCCTTTTATTTCTATTGTTCTAAAACCGATTCTTTGTGGTACTACCTGTAACACTTTTGAGTTTTTGTCTTTTAAGGTTAAATAAAGTGTATAGAGATTAGGTATTTCAGCCGACCATGTTTTTACATTTGGAATTGTAATTTTTCTAAGTGAGAATTGATTACGATAACTTCCCAAAACGCTCATTGCCTCAGTAACTTCGCTGAGTACAGTTTTGCCTTCGGCATCTTTTAATTCCATTTCAACATAAAAAGTATCGGGTCTGCTGTGCATTACGCCGCGTCCGGTATCTATGCGGTAGTTATTTATCAGTACATTAATATCCAATGTTCCGTTTTGATAAGTGTTGTCGAGCAGAGCGGTAGCTTTTATATCGCGGATATCCAGTTTAGGTGTGGCGAACAAATAAACATCTCTTTCAATACCGGAAAATCTTACCATATCCTGCGCTTCCAGATAGCTGGCATCGCTCCAGCGGTAAACCTGTAGTGCTACAAGGTTTTTACCCGGTTTTACATATTTGGTAATATCAAATTCTGCTGCCAGTTTACTGTCTTCACTATAGCCTACTTTTTTACCGTTGACCCAAATGAAGAAAGCTGATTTTATGGCGCCTAAATGAATAAATACCTGTTTGTCTTTCCAGTTTTCGGGAAGTGTAAATGTTTTGCGATAAGAACCCACAGGATTATTATCTTCGGGAATATCAAAAGGCGGATTAAGGGTAGCACCTGCTTTTTCTCTGCCTACAAAATCATAGTGATGATTGATGTAGATAGGATATCCGTAGCCGTTTACTTCCCAGTTAGCAGGAACCTGAAAATTGGTCCAGCCGCTCTGTTCATCGTTAAAATCTGTTTTGTAAAAATCCTGCGGACGCTGACGTGGGTCTTTAACCCAGTTAAAACGCCAGGTGCCGTTGAGCGACATATAGTTTTCCGATTTTTCTTTATCGAACGAAGTGGCTTTTGCCGCCGATTCGTAAGCAAAGAAATCGGCACGCATGGGTAAGCGGTTTATCTCTACAATAGAAGGGGTTGTAAGTTCTGTAGGAAGCGAAATGTTTTGCGCATTCACAGAATAAAATAGGAGTAAGCATGCTGCAAAAAGAAGGAATGATTTATTCATAATTATACAAAAATTGAGAATACGTAAAAATAATCAATTTATGTAAATAGAGTACTGGATTGTCGTTTATTATTGTATAACGATTGCATGAAAAATAGAGTTTCCCTATTTTCCTGACATAGTTGTTATGCTTTGCTGATTTTCAGTTTGATTTAATCATTACGGTTTTACAAAAACAGTGTTGTACTTATCTATTACTCCATCGCCATTCCAGTCGATTTCCTGAACCAGTCTTAATTCGTTTCAATTGATGAAGAATTCATTTACTGTAGTTTCTCCATACAGCGTATAGGATAGCTTAGAGCCTGAAGTATTAAAAGTGCCGTTTGCAACAGAAGTCTTGCATTCTCCGTTAGAAACAAAAAAAGTTGTTCTTTCGTAGTCGCTGCCGGTAAACTAGATTCTTACAGTTGTCTGCCGGATAA
>JAEWWO010000306.1 GCA_023396345.1 Bacteroidota bacterium | reverse complement strand
ATTTAGATATATACAAATGAAGGGAGATAAGAATACAATTATCGGTTTTGTGTTATTGGGTATTTTATTTATAGGCTTCTTCTATTTCAACAATAAGCAACAAGCTGAATACCAGAAACAACAGCAACATAAAAAAGATTCTTTAGAAAGAATTGCAAAAGCAAATGCTCCTCTGGTAGATTCTGCAAGATTGATTACAGACTCTTTAACAGCAGACTCTATCAGCAGAACTGCCACAGCAGGAAATTTTTCGAATGCCGCATCAGGTTCTGAAAATATTATCACAGTTGAGAACAGTGTACTTACCGCACAGTTTACCAATAAAGGAGGACAGTTAAAAAATATCATTCTTAAAGATTATAACAACAGCGTAACTAATAAACCTGTAGAAATCGGAGGTGATCAAAATAATGTTTCCTATAGCATCAACACATCTGCAAATCAATCTGCACAAACCGGCAATTTATATTTCACAGCCTCGCCTGTAGAGAAAAGAGCTGATGGAGCACAGATAATAAATTTCACTTTATCTTCTCCCGACGGAAGAAGTATAATTCATCAGTTTATTGTGCCGGCAAATGAATATTTAATCGACTGGAATATTTCAATGAACGGTGCCGATCGTCTTTTAACACAAAATACTATTTATTTCAATTGGCAAACTCAATTACACCAACAGGAGCTGAATGGAAAATATGAAGGAGAACAGGCAAGAATAAACTACTACAGCGAAGAAGAAGGTTACGATTTTAAAAGAACAGGCAACAGTGGAAAAATAACTTTTGATGAACCGGTTGAATGGATTGGTTTCAAACAACAATTCTTTACTCAGAATTTATTAAGTAAAGGAAATGAATTTCAGCGCGACAGCAAAGCTGATATGCAGAGAATTAAAGATACATCCACACATCAGTTGTTCAATGCCACAGCGGATCTTACCATGAAAATTCCTGCTGCTGCAACAGCCACTATTCCTTTGCAACTTTACTACGGACCCAATGATTTCAGAATCTTAAAAAAATATGATAATGGTATGCATCAGGGAGTAGATCTTGGTTCCGGCATCTATTCATTTGTGAAACCAATTAACCGATACATCATTATCCCTATTTTTGATTTCTTCTCTAAATTTATTAGTAATTATGGTTGGGTAATTGCACTTTTAACCGTAATGATCAGATTAATCACCTCTCCGTTAATGTTCAAGAGTTATTTAAGTTCTGCTAAAATGCGTGTGTTGCGTCCTGAGCTGGATGAGCTTAAAAAGAAATATCCCGATCAGCAGAAATATGCAATGGAGCAAATGAATTTGTTCAGAGAAGCAGGTGTAAACCCAATGGGAGGATGTATTCCGGCATTAATACAACTGCCGATCTTCGTAGCATTGTACTCTTTCTTTAACTCTGCTATACAATTGCGGGGTGAAGAATTTCTGTGGGCAAAAGATTTATCAACCTACGATGTATTGTTCCGTTTACCATTTAATATTCCTATGCTAGGCGATCATATCAGCTTGTTTACTTTACTTGCCTGTGGTACGATGATGGTAAGTTCTATATACAGTATGCAAACTACACCAACTACAGGAATGGAGGATAACCCTCAAATGCAGATGATGAAGTATATGCCTTACATCATGCCCGTAATGATGTTGTTTATATTCAACAATCAGCCTGCGGCACTTTCGTGGTATTATACGGTGAGTAATATCATCACCTTCCTTATACAGTTAGTGATTATGAACTTTATTATTGATCATGATAAAATTCTGGCTAAGATTAATGAAAAACGAAAACAGCCTAAGAAGAAAAGCAGATGGGCCACACAGATGGAAGCCATGCAGGAACAGCAAAGAAAGATTGAAGAAATGAAAAAAAGAACTCAAAACAGATAACAATAAAGCCTTCGGAATTCCGAAGGCTTTATTGTTAATAACTTCAACTCAAAGCCAAAAGTTATTCAACATTGATTTTTCTAAGAAAATAGGAAATTAAATTTGTTGCATATTCTATAAAACTAAACAGAAACAAACAAGACGGTGGAATTCTTTCCACCGTTATTTTTTATTTGAATCTGAACATATCTTTTGTAATATCTATTTTTACTCCCAAGCTTATATTTACATACTGCGGAAAAATGGGAGAAAATAATATAGCTCTGACATCGTCTTCAATTGTAGAAGTCTCACCACCTAAAGGAGGAGACAAAAGAAACTGCATATTAAATTTATAATTCCTATGGCCTAAAGATAGGTCTGTAAAAGGCTGTATATATCCATACCAGGAATCTCCTGTTAAATAGTCAAATTCATTTTGATAGAGAACAATATTATTAAATTTGCGTGATCCCATTTTCAATCCGGAGGACAAAGAGAAATTGCCTTGAGAATATATGATACCGGGTTGAATGAAATAATCAAAATAGTTTGCATCAACTCTTGCTATGAAATTATTACTTGAATCGAAATAATTGTTTGCACTGAACTTTCCAAAAACAACACCTCCATAAATTTGAAATTGCACATTTTCATTTCTGAAAGGCGAGTAATACCCTGCCTGTATAATAGTTTCATTAAGTTTATAAGGTTGACTATTTTTATTTTTATATCCGGAATGTAAAGCACCAATACCCAAGCCATTTACAGGAGAAACATGTGCTTCTACTGAATAACCTATCAAATCTCTGCGGGATCCATCAGAATAATTTACGGAACTGCAATACTGGCTTTATTGTCCGTAAAAACAGGGGCAATAATTTTTGTAGGATAATATAATTGCTGGCGGGTTGCTTTACATCCTGCAAGTAAGAACACGATGCAAACGAAGAATAAATTTTTTTTCATGTTTAATATATAATTTTAAGATTCTTACAGTAAATAAGCTCTAATCATACATATCATCTGTCGTCAAAGAATATTATAAAGACACCTGAACATTTAGGGTTATTTCATTTTCATATGACCTGTCTTTACACAACCCTTTAATAAAGATACTTAAAATTACTGACCAAACAACTATTTTAGAAAAAACCTCCTTTTGCCAAATCTCTTTCCACTTCTTCCGGTAAGAAATAACTGGCATCTCCATTGTTTCTGATTACATCGCGCACCAATGTTGAGGCTACAGAAGAATATTCAGGTAAACAGGTAAGGAAAACTGTTTCAATATTGGCATCTAAAGTCCGGTTCATATCTGCAATCGTTTTTTCATATTCAAAATCGCTGACAAATCTTATACCTCTTATAATATAATGCGCATTAATTTCTTTACAGAAGGCAACTGTCAACCCCTCATACACAGCAGCTTCTATCCGTGGTTCATCTTTATAGATTTCACGAATCCATTTTATGCGTTGCTCAGCTGTAAACATAGGAGCTTTATTAGCATTGGTACCAATACCTATCACGATTTTATCAAACAAATCCAGCGACCGGTTAATAATATCCACATGACCAATTGTTATAGGATCAAATGTACCGGGAAATAAAGCTATACGCATTATTA
The DNA here is from genome assembly GCA_023396345.1 of Bacteroidota bacterium. Classification (GTDB taxonomy): domain Bacteria; phylum Bacteroidota; class Bacteroidia; order Chitinophagales; family Chitinophagaceae; genus Haoranjiania. The sequence goes on along the minus strand of JAEWWO010000306.1, from coordinate 5,144 downwards.
AATATTTTTATTCACTTTTATCAGATAATAAATACAAACAAGCCATTCTTACTGCAACACCATTCTCCACCTGATTCAGAATGATGGAGTAAGGTCCGTCAGCAACATCACTATCCAGCTCAACGCCTCTGTTTATGGGACCCGGATGCATAATTACAATTTCTTTTCCTAAGCTGTCCAGTAGTTTTCTACTGATGCCATATGCAAGGTTATACTCACGCAAAGATGAAAACAACGGCTGATTTTGTCTTTCGAGTTGGATGCGCAATACATTGGCAACATCGCACCACTGCAAAGCTTTCTTTACATCGTATTCAACTTTCACGTTCAAAGCTTCTGCAATGTATTTGGGTATTAAGGTTGGCGGACCAGCAACTGTAACCTCGGCTCCCATTTTATTTAATAGATAAATATTACTCAACGCTACCCTGCTGTGCATGATATCGCCGAGAATAGCAACTTTTAGCCCTTCGAGCGTGTCGAATTTCTCCAGCATAGAAAATGCATCGAGTAAAGCCTGAGTTGGATGCTCATTAATTCCGTCTCCGGCATTGATTACTGCGGCATTGATGTGCTTTGCCAGAAAGTGCGGAGCACCACTAGCACTGTGTCTCATCACAACCATATCCACCTTCATGCTCAAAATATTATTGACCGTATCAAGCAATGTTTCACCTTTTTTAACTGATGAAGCACTGGCAGAAAAACTAAGCGTATCAGCAGAAAGCCTTTTCTCTGCCAACTCAAACGACATTTTTGTTCTGGTAGAGTTCTCAAAAAATAAATTAACTATAGTTACGTCTCTGAGCGAAGGAACTTTTTTTACAGGTCTTTGTAAAACTTCTTTGAACTGAGTAGCTGTAGAAAGAATTAATTGTATGTCTTCCCGAGTTAAATCCTTAATCCCTAAAAGATGTCTGGTAGATAATTTCATCCGTAATTTATAAATTTTTTCGAATACATCGGATGGAACGTCTAATAATGTTTTATTTTTTATAAATAGTTTTTTAATGGACGTTTCATTAAAAAACAAAGCTAATATTTTTTAACTAATCTGCTTAAAAAAATCTCAAACAAAAAATAAATTAGACAAATGACGAGAAATAAAAGAAAATTGTCGTATATTTGTGGCAGATAAAATTTTCATTATGAAATATAAAAACGAATCACCTGACAATAACAAACTTAATGAGGCCGCTGTAGCTTATTCATCTATCGATGATTCGGGCATCCTTTCTATTATACAAAGAATCAGAAAAGGCATCAACTTTTCTATCTTTACTGATATTGCACAAAAAATACCATTCAGTTTACATGAGTGGTCTTCTTTTTTGCACATTTCCGAGCGCACCATGCAGCGTTATCAAAAAGAAAAAAAATCTTTCGATCCTATTTACTCCGAAAAAATTATAGAAATAACTATGCTCTACAACTATGGTGTAGAAGTTTTTGGCAATAAAGAAAACTTCGATCAATGGCTACAAACACAAAATGTAGCTTTGGGCGGCAATACACCTAAAGATTTTTTAGACAGCACATTCGGTATACAACTTATAAAAGACGAACTTACACGCATAGAACACGGCGTGCTTGCTTAATTAGTTGACAGAGGATAGATGAAGAAGCATAATAAAAAAGATACAGTTCTTTATGTATTTACCATTCATCAACAATAATTAATCACTAAATATTTATTATTTAACCCATGCAAGTATATCGTCTGGCAAAAGAACGTTTTAAAAACGACCTCTCCGGCAAAGGTGCAGAAATAGCCGGCGGACGCTGGAACAGTAAAGGTTTCGCCGTTTTGTATACAAGCGAATCGCGGGCGCTGTGTACTACTGAAATTGCTGTGCATACACCACTGGGCATACTTCCGGATGATTTTTACTTAATCACTATTGAAGTGCCTGATGATATAGATATAAAAGAAATAAAAACTGTACAATTGCCTGAAAACTGGAAAAATGTTCCACACATTAATGCAACGCAGGAAATAGGAAATAAATTTATTAAAGACCTTAAATATTTAATACTCAAAGTACCGTCCGCAGTTGTTCAGGGCGATTATAATTATCTTATAAATCCTTCACATAAAGACTTTGGGAGAATAAGGATTAAAAAGACGGAAAAATTTGAATTTGACAAGCGTTTATTCAAATAATTACACATAATTTACTACCTTTGCACTCCCGAAATAAAACCATCGGGATTTTTATTATGAGTGATAACAATATTGTTAACCCAAACGCTGAAGCACAGGAGAACGCTCCGGTTGAACCAACACAGGTTCCTTCCGAAGAAACTACAGCGACAACAAATGCACCTGAGCAAACAACACCTGAAGCAGAAGTAGCAGTACAAGAAGCTCCTGTTCAGGAAGAAGTAGCAGTTGAAGAATCTGCTCACGATGATTTTGACTGGTCTGTAGACAAACGCAATGTTTCAAGCTACTCCAAAGAAGATCAGGCAAAGTATGACGAAGTTTACGAAAAAACTTTCGTTCAGATTGAAGACGGAACTGTGGTAGACGCTACTGTAGTGGGTCTTACTAATACTGATGCTGTTTTAAACATCGGTTTTAAAAGTGATGGCTTGGTTTCTCTTAACGAATTCCGCGACTTATCTTCCTTAAACATCGGCGATGTTGTAGAAGTAATGGTTGTAGAAAAAGAAGACAGACAAGGACATCTTAATCTTAGCCGTCGCTCTGCCCGCACCATGCGTGCCTGGGAAAAAATTGTGGAAGTACACAAAACAGGCGAAGTGGTTACAGGCTTGGTTACCAGCAAAACTAAAGGTGGTCTTATTGTTGACATCTTTGGTATGGAAACTTTCTTACCGGGTTCTCAGATTGATGTTAAACCGGTTACAGATTACGATCAGTTCGTTGGCAAAACTATGGAGTTCAAAGTAGTGAAAGTAAATGAAGCTATTAAGAATGCGGTAGTATCTCACAAAGCGCTGATTGAAAGCGACATTGAAGCACAAAGAGTACAAATCATCAGCCAGCTTGAGAAAGGTCAGGTATTGGAAGGTACTGTAAAAAATATTACAGACTTCGGAGCCTTTATGGACCTTGGCGGCTTAGACGGTTTATTATACATTACAGATATATCATGGGGAAGAATCAATCATCCGCAGGAAGTATTGGAATTAGACCAGAAATTACAGGTTGTTGTATTAGACTTTGATGATGACAAAAAACGCATCAGCCTTGGTTTAAAACAATTAACTCCGCATCCTTGGGATGTATTGCCTGAAGGTTTACAGGAAGGTTCTGTAGTGAAAGGTAAAGTTGTAAACATTGAAGATTATGGTGCATTCCTTGAAATTCAACCAGGTGTAGAAGGTTTGGTACACGTAAGTGAAATTACATGGGCTAACACTCCTATCAATGCAAAAGAATTCTTCACAATGAACGAAGAATACGAAGCTAAGGTTGTAACGCTTGATAAAGATACTCGTAAAATGAGTCTTTCTATCAAACAACTGACAGAAGATCCATGGAACACTATCGAAAACAAATATCCTGAAACAAGCAAACACAAAGGTCTGGTTAAAAACATTACTCCATACGGCGTATTTGTTGAACTTGAGCCTGGTTTTGGCGGTATGATTCACATCAGTGATTTAAGCTGGTTGAAACGCTTTAACCACCCATCTGAATATGTGAAAGTTGGTGAAGAAATTGATACCATTATTCTTTCTATTGATAAAGAAAATCGTAAACTACAGTTAGGTCACAAACAACTGGAAGAAGATCCATGGAATGCTCTTGAAGATACTTTTGCAGTTGGCAGCGTCCACGAAGGCACTATCACACGTAAAGACGAAAAAGGTGCTTTGGTACAATTACCTTACGGACTGGAAGGATTTGTTCCAAACCGTCATCTTGCAAAAGAAGATGGTAAATCTGTAGAAATGGATGAAACCAACAACTTCGTAGTAATTGAATTTGACAGAAACGAAAAAAGAATCGTTCTTAGCCACGCACGCATTTGGGAACAAGAGCAGGCAGACGCTAAAGAAGCTGTGAAGAAAGAAGCAAGAAGCGAAGCTGAAAATGCAAGAAAAGCTGTTAAAAACATTCAAAGCAAAGTTGAGAAATCAACACTTGGAGATTTGGGAGCTTTAGCAGATATTAAAGCTAAATTGAAAGAAGAAGAAAAAAATAACGAAGCTAAATAAGCTTTCTTCTTTCTTAAAAATACAAACACCTCGCAAATGCGAGGTTTTTTTGTCTGTTGTTTTTAGAGATATAGTTCTTAAGATGTAGTTACATATAAATTGGGGACAGTCGGTTCTTCATGATGCATATCGTGTTCATCGCTATCATGTTTTAACTCCTGAATCAACTCATCAATTTGTTCTTTTTTTATGCCCGGAACGCAAATAACATGACAGATTGTTTCGTCTGATGCAAGCTGATATTTATTTCTAATCCTGCGCGAAGGTTTGGGAAAAACAACTGTCAGTCCGTCGTTATTTCTCCAGGCTTTTATACCAATGTTATTCATTTCATCTTCGGTATATTTAGCCAAAGTCTGCGCTTCTTTCGTACGTCTGATCAATCCTTCCTCGCCGTGCTTCTGAATAAAATCCCATATAAACAAAGGTGTTAAACCATTACGTGAACCGGTAATAGTTGTATCCAGCGTATCTACATAAGAAACAGAATGTGCTACCCTGTCGCGATGGTTTCTTCTTACTAAAACCAAGCCGCAAGGAATAGGACTTCCCAAAAATTTATGTCCCGAAATAGAGATACTATCAACACCTTCAGAGAAATCAAACTTAGGTCCGTTTTCAATAAACGGTGCTAAAGCTCCCAGAAATGCAGCATCGCAATGAATATAATAATCCTTAATAGCATATTTCTTAATGATTCTTTTTATTTCATCTAACTTATCTACGGCTTCTGTCATGGTAGTGCCAATGTTTAAAAAGAATATTGCCGGACGGTCTCTTTTCAAAACAATGGTTTGCTCTAAATCGTGATAATCTATTTCGCCATTTTCCTGTGAACGAATTACAATATTTGGAATCTGTAGCAAATGCAGATTTTTCTTTACGCTGTAATGAGTGCTTTCAGAATAATAAACTATCGCATGCGGAAAAGCTTCACGGGCTACATATAATCC
>JAEWWO010000268.1 GCA_023396345.1 Bacteroidota bacterium | reverse complement strand
AAGAATTTTCTATTTTTGAGCAGGATATAAAAGAATATAACTGGGTAGCAGAAGAAATGACCAATTTATTGCACGCATTTCCACGTTCAGCGCATCCAATGGGGGTGCTTTCTTCCCTTACTTCAGCGTTAACAGCCTTTAATCCTAAAGCCGTAGATGTGAAACATGCTGACGATTTAGAGCATGCTTCTAATTTACTTATATCCAAGTTTGCTATTTTATGTGCATGGACTTACAGAAAACTAAATGGCTTTGCACTCAACTTTGCAGATAACAGTTTAAACTACGTAGAGAATTTTTATCAGATGACATTCAGAATGCGTCATAAAGAACTGGATATGGATCCGGTAATTATTGATGCATTGGATAAGTTACTTATTCTTCATGCTGACCACGAACAAAACTGTTCTGCTTCAACCGTAAGAATGGTAGGCTCTGCACAAGCGGGGTTGTTTGCTTCCATTTCGGCAGGTGTTTCCGCTCTTTGGGGTCCGCTGCATGGAGGTGCTAACCAAGCGGTAATTGAAATGCTTGAAAAGATTGAGCGCGACGGTGGAGATGTAGAAAAATATGTAGAAAAAGCAAAAGATAAAGAAGACGGATTCAGATTGATGGGCTTTGGTCACCGTGTTTACAGAAATTTTGACCCGAGAGGTGTGATTGTAAAACAAGTGGCTGATAATGTACTGAACAGATTAGGTATTCATGATAAGGCTTTGGACATAGCTATGAAACTGGAAGAAATTGCGTTGAAAGATGAATACTTTATCGAGAGAAAATTATATCCAAACGTAGATTTCTATTCAGGAGTTGTTTACAGAGCTTTAGGTATTCCTACTGAAATGTTTACAGTAATGTTTGCATTAGGAAGACTTCCGGGCTGGATATCACAATGGAAAGAAATGCGTTTGAAAGGTGATCCTATAGGCAGACCAAGACAGGTTTACCAAGGCGCAAAAAGCAGAGATTACGTGGCAATGGAAAACAGATAAACAAAGTCTTTATAACATAACTAAAAAAAGCAGATTTCAAATGAAATCTGCTTTTTTGTATCAAGGATAAAAAAGATATTATTTTATACCATGTTGTTTTACCCATATCAGCTTGTCGATATTATAACCGTAGCTGTCAGCTAAATCAAGATACTGTTCTTTAATTTCGTGTGTTATGGTTTTTTCTCTTGATAAAATCCAGAGATAATCCGCTGTTTCACCTCCTACGAGTGCATATTTATACTCCTCATCAACTGCAAGAACATTGTAACCTGAATAAAAAGGTCCGAAGAAGGAAACCTTAAGCATTCCTTCGTTTTTGTCTTTCACAAATACAGCCTTGCCGGTAGCTTCTTCCCATTTATCTTTTTTAATATTATAACCACCGTTTATAACTTTTACACTACCATCTTCATTCAAAGAATATTCAGCAGTTGTTTCATGAAGATTTCTTTCGTGAATAAAATCTATTCTTGCAATTTCGTACCACTTACCCAGATATCTGTCCAGTTCAAAGTCAGTAATAGCTTTAGCGGTTTTAGGTATTGTTCTTCTGTTTTTTAAATATATCAAAGTACCTGCAATTGCTGCGGATACCGCACCTGCTCCAATGAGTAAAGATTTATTTTTTGTATTCATAATATATAATTTGCCTACATAAATACAATAACTGTGCTATAAGCCATTATTGAAATCTTAAATTTGACACAATAGTATTTATTGAGAAGTCAACGTTTACTTAAGTATATGCTACAAATGATTGTGAGCAATAAAATAATTATAACTTTGATAGGAAAGTAAAATTTATTAATACAAAGAGATGTGTACTCCGAGAGCTTTAAAAGTTGCAAACTGTGGACAGATAGAAAGAAATTTAATACGGATTTAAAGTTTTCTACTCAAAAAATTAGAATTGAATGAAAAGTATTTTAAAATTATTTGTTTTTACAATACCTGCTACATTTATTACATCTTCTGTATTCTCTCAAAGCCCCAAACCAAATCCTGCACAGGTGGCATGGCAGCAGGCTGAGTTAGGGTTGTATTTCATTACGATTTGCATGTGTTTGATTCGTCTTTATACAATCAGACTGTTAATCGTGTAACACCTATGCCTGATTACAATATTTTTAATCCTGAACAATTAGATGTAGAGCAATGGGTATTGGCTGCAAAAGGTGCAGGCGCAAGGTTTGCACCCATTACTGCCACACATGAAACTGGCTTTGCCATTTATCAGAGCGATGTAAATCCTTATAGTATGAAGGCTCTGAAATATCGTGATGGTAAAGGCGATTTGCTGAGAGATTTTGTGGATGCCTGTCGTAAACATGGTATCAAACCCGGTGTGTACATTGGTATCCGCTGGAATTCTTTTTTCGGCGTGCATAATTTTAAGGTAGAAGGCACAGGTGCTCTTCTGAAACATGGCGACAGTCTGGGCACGCACTGGATGCCGGCTATGGCTGATGCACCGCTGCGTGGATTTGGCGGCAGACATGAATGGTTCTGGGAGCCCGGAGATGAAAAATATATTTATCCTTTGGAAGAATTAATGGATATATACTACAAATCCGTAGGAAGAAATTCAACGCTGATAATGGGTGCTACACCCGACAACAGAGGACTGATGCCCGAGACTGATGTGAAAAGATTGAAAGAGTGGGGTGATGAAATAAAAAGAAGATTTGAAAAACCGATAGCTTCAACATCAGGCAAAGGAAATATCGTTACTATGAAATTGTCCCGCCCTGGCGCGGTTAATCAGTTTGTTATTCAGGAAAATATTGCAGCAACAGGACACGCGATAAAGAATTTCCGTATAGATGTTTTATTAAAAGGCAGATGGAAAACAATTTACCGGGGAACAGCTGTGGGACACAAGCATATTTATCTTTCCGAACAATCCTATACAACAAGAAATATACGTCTGGTAACAGAAAATTCTTTTGAAACACCCGATATTACTAACTTTTCTGTATATCACGTAACTAAGTAATCACTACTTTTGCAGTAGGGTAAAAATTATAATAATGATCAGATTTTTTTTAGTTTGTTTTTTTGCTTTAGGAGTAACGGCAATTTCTGCACAACAAAAACGTCCCAATATTATTTTATTTCTGGTAGATGATATGGGATGGCAGGATACTTCTGTTCCTTTTTGGACAGAAGAAACACCCCTGAATAAAAGGTTTCATACACCTTCCATGGAGCGTTTGGCAAGTGAAGGCATGAAGTTTACCAATGCTTATGCTACGCCTGTTTGTACGCCTACACGCGTAAGCCTGCTTACAGGAATGAATGTAGCGCATCACAAAGTTACCAACTGGACGTCTCCGTATCCTAATCGTCCGACTGATCAGAAAGATGAACAATTTGAACGTCCGGAATGGAATTACAATGGATTAACTCATTTAGATAATACGCCCAATGCAATTAAGACTACTCCGTTTCCTGCTTTGTTGAAAGATGAAGGTTATTTAACCATCACCGTTGGTAAAGCCCATTTTGGTCCGTTGGGTATGCCGGGAAGTAATCCTTATAATTTTGGATTTATGGTAAATATTGCCGGTCATTCCGGAGGCAGACCGCAGAGTTATAACGGTGAAAAAAACTATGGTAACTTAACCGAAAAACCCGATGTGCATGCCGTTCCTGATATGCAGGAATACTATGGTTCGGAGACTTTTCTTACTGAAGCATTGACAAAAGAAGCGCTGAAAATTATTACTACACCCATCAAAACCAAACAACCTTTTTTCCTTTTGATGTCACACTACGCTGTGCATGATCCTTTTAATGCAGATAAGCGTTTTACTCAAAAATATATAGATGCCGGACTAACACTGACAGAAGCAAAATATGCTGCATTGGTTGAAGGTATGGATAAAAGTCTGGGAGACATTATGGATTTTCTTAAAAAAAATAATGCAGAAAAAAATACCATCATCCTTTTTATGAGTGATAACGGAGGATTGTCGCATTATGGCAGAGACGGACAGTTGGGCGTGCAGAATGCTCCGCTTCGTTCGGGCAAGGGTTCTGTGTACGAAGGCGGTATAAGAGAACCAATGATAGTGAAATGGCCCGGCATTACTAAACCCGGAAGTATAGCCGAGCAATACGTTATCATAGAAGATTTTTTTCCTACCATTTTAGAAATGGCAAGAATAAAATACCGGAAAACAACACAAACGGTAGACGGTAAATCATTTATTCCTGTTTTAAAAAATGCGAGGTATAAAAATGATAGCAGAACATTGATCTGGCATTCGCCAAATAAATGGACTGTAGATGATGGTGACGGAATCAACTATTACAGCGCCATACGCAAAGGTGACTGGAAAATGGTGTACAGTATGCGCAATGGTACAAAAGAATTATACAATCTGAAAAATGACATCAGCGAAAAAAATAATCTTGCTGACCAGAATCCTGCTACGGTAAAGCAATTATCTTCAGAATTATTTAATAATCTAAGAAAATGGCAGGCACCTTTGCCGATAGATAAGAAAACCGGAAAAGCTGTAGTGCTTCAGGAATAAAAAGAAAAGAAAAATTTCAAATATCAACTCCGTTGCCCAGCCGGCGGGGAGTATAATAACTTACTTTTCGTCACTGGGAATGGAGCAAAGCGAAATGACGAAGCAGTCTGCGTTTGATACAATGCTATTAAATCAGTTGCGAAAGGCAGTGATAGTGCTATCTCTGTTTGCTACTGATTTACTTTAAACTCCATTATTTTGGCAATAGAAGTAGCACGGGTTATTATTTCTTTTGCTGTATTGCCTTCGTAGTTTTCGTTGATAGTACCTGTCCACAATTCGAGCCATCTGTCAAAATGGGGTTTTTGCATTTTAGATAAGCTGTGCAAATGCATATGTGGCGTCATGGGATTACGTGTGTACTCACTGGTGCCGAATATCATGCTGTCCCAAAAGTTGGTAACAACCTGAATATGTTCGTCCCAGTCAATAGGAATTACCTGCGTAAAGAAATGTCCTATAACAGCGTCGGGTATTGCTTTTTCGTAAAATTTTTTTACAATATTTTCTATATCGTGTCTGTTTTCCACATCATTCATAGCAAAGAAAATTGATTATTTTACTATAGTTGTTTTTACCTGATTTGTATGTACGCTAAAGTATCCTAATGCGTCGCCGGATATATTGCTTACAGGGTTAGCCGGACTTCCAAAAGAAGCAGGTCCGCCTGTACCGCCCAGTGCGCCTGCGTTTAAGCTGTAGAAATATCTGAATACATTTTTATCAATACTCTGCATTCTTACTTTTACTGTGTCGCCAAGTAAAATATTATCTTCTTCTTCCTCCGAAAAAACAGGAAGGTTTTGTTTCACATCTTTACCATTGAAAAATTCATCTTCCTGCACATAAAAAGAATTATACTTTTTATTGTTTTTATAAATCATAAACAAATACTGATTTTGCTGATCGGCAGGATCTGAAAAGTAAACACTGGTTGTATAATTGTTGTAAATAGGATTTAACTCCACAATTACTGTATCCATTTCAATAAAGGTAGAAACCATGGTAGAGGTAGCTGTATATGTATCTTTATCTGTTACAACTTTTAGTGTGTAAGCATTGCCCAGCCTGGCTTTCAGTTCACTGTTATAATAAACTCCTTTTTCAATTTCCTGTAGAGAATCTGTTTTTCCACTGGTGTTGTTGGTAATGGTAACATAGGCATTGCTTACGCCCACAAATCTTCCGATTTCATCTAAAG
>JAEWWO010000178.1 GCA_023396345.1 Bacteroidota bacterium | reverse complement strand
TTACCAGAGTGGCCAAATGGGGCGGACTGTAAATCCGCTGTCTTTCGACTTCGGTGGTTCGAATCCACCACTGCCCACAAAAAAGCGGAAGTAGCTCAATTGGTAGAGCGATAGCCTTCCAATCTATAGGTTGCGAGTTCGAGACTCGTCTTCCGCTCTCAAAGGTTGTCATCGAAAAACATGTTTTTGGATGAAATTTTGTATATTCGCAAAGTTGCTCCGGAAATATGTTCCACTGACACAATGACTTTGCAAACAAAAGCTGTTGTAGCTCAGGGGTAGAGCACTTCCTTGGTAAGGAAGAGGTCGTGAGTTCAAATCTCATCAACAGCTCTAATGGCTGTTTAGTAGAAGATTGAGCGAATGAAGCAACCTAAGAAAACGTAGAATATATTTTTTAAATATAAGGTCTGTGGTCAATGTGACTGTGGACTGTTACATTTTAAAACCACAATAAAAAACCGATAAAAATGTCAAAAGAAACCTTTAAGAGGGATAAACCCCACGTAAACATTGGTACAATTGGTCACGTTGACCATGGTAAAACTACCTTAACTGCTGCTATTACCACTATTTTGGCTCAAGATGGTTTAGCAGAAGTGAGAAAATATGATGACATTGATGGTGCACCTGAAGAAAAAGAAAGAGGTATCACTATCAATACTGCTCACGTTGAATATCAAACAGCAAACCGTCACTACGCACACGTAGACTGTCCGGGTCACGCTGACTATGTAAAGAACATGATTACAGGTGCCGCTCAAATGGACGGAGCTATCTTAGTAGTTGCTGCTACTGATGGTCCTATGCCACAAACTAAAGAGCATATCCTTTTGGCTCGTCAGGTAGGTGTTCCTCGTATTGTAGTATTCATGAATAAAGTTGACTTAGTTGATGATCCAGAACTACTTGAATTAGTAGAAATGGAAATCAGAGACTTATTAAGCTCATACGGATTTGACGGAGACAATACTCCAATCATCCAGGGTTCTGCAACTGGTGCTTTAGCCGGTGACGACAAATGGGTTCCTGCAGTTAGAGAATTAATGGCTGCTGTTGACGAGTATGTTCCATTGCCTCCAAGAGCGGTAGATCTTCCATTCCTTATGTCTGTAGAAGACGTATTCACTATCACTGGTCGTGGTACAGTTGCTACAGGTCGTATCGAAAGAGGTATCATCAGAGTAGGTGAGCCAGTTGAAATCGTAGGTTTGATTGATCAGCCTTTACAATCAACTTGTACAGGTGTTGAGATGTTCAAAAAATTATTAGACGAAGGTCAGGCTGGTGACAACGCAGGTATCTTATTGCGTGGTATCGAGAAAAAAGATATCCGTCGTGGTATGGTAATCTGTAAACCAAAATCTATTACTCCGCACACTGAATTTAAAGGTGAAGTATACGTATTGAGTAAAGAAGAAGGTGGTCGTCATACTCCATTCTTCAACAAATATCGTCCTCAGTTCTATTTCCGTACTACAGACGTAACCGGTGAAGTTACACTTCCTGAAGGTACTGAAATGGTAATGCCTGGTGATAACATCAACCTTACAGTAAAATTAATCGCTCCAATTGCGATGGAAAAAGGTCTTAAATTCGCGATTCGTGAAGGTGGACGTACTGTAGGTGCAGGTCAGGTAACTGAGATTTTGAAATAATTTGAGACAAGTTCTTAATAATAAATTAGCTAATTGGCAAATTTGCTAATTAGCTAATTAGTTTACGGGCATGGTGCAATGGTAGCATACGGGTCTCCAAAACCTTTGATCTGGGTTCGAATCCTAGTGCCCGTGCAGACATTGATGAATATTATTTCATCAAAACAAACAGTTTGAAAATAATTTTTGCAAATGAGCAAGTTTACTAACTACGTTAGAGATTCTTATCATGAGTTGATGGAGAAAGTTACATGGCCAACATGGAACAATCTTCAGCAATCTACAATCATTGTATTGGTTGCCACCATTATTATCACCTTAATTGTGTGGTTAATGGACTTCATCAGCAGTGGTGCACTTAACTTTATTTATTCACTTTTCAAATAGTGATAAAAAAGATTAATCAATGACAGAAGAAATAAAAAAAGAAGATACCAAGTGGTACGTGCTGCGTGTGGTAACGGGTAAAGAAAAAAAGGTGAAAGAATACCTTGATAAAGATATTGTCCGCAATGAATGGACCGATATCATTAAACAGGTTTTTTTACCTATGGAAAAAGTATATCGCGTACAGAACGGTAAAAAGGTAATGCGCGAAAAAAACTACTATCCGGGTTATGTAATGATTGAAGTAGCGGATGGTAAACTTACTGATGATATTGTAGTGCATGTGACCGGTATTACAGATATTATGCACTTCTTAACCGATGGTAAAGGAAGTAAAGGAAACATTATTTCTCTGCGTAAAAGCGAAGTAAACAAAATGCTTGGCAGAGTAGATGAAATGAATGACCAGGGAGTGGTATTAAGTGAGCCATTTATTGTAGGAGAAACTATTAAAATTATTGAAGGTCCGTTTAACGACTTTAACGGAGTGATTGAAGAAGTGAATGACGATAAGAAAAAACTGAAAGTAACTGTAAAAATCTTTGGTCGTTCCACTCCGGTAGAACTTAACTACGCACAGGTAGAAAAAGAAAGTTAATTCAGATTTATTTATTAAAGATTATATTTGTTCCGATAAAATTTTTTATCGGAACTTTTTTATATAGACAGAACATGCATAAATTTTTGTTTGGTTTATTAATTCTTTGTTTTGCGGCTTCATCAGCATCTGCCGCAAAAGTTGATACTGTAAATATTTACAGCACATCAATGAAAAAAAATATAAAATGCGTGATTATTACTCCTGATTCTTATACAAAAAATACCAAGCACAATTATCCTGTGCTTTATTTGCTCCACGGCTATAGTGATAATTATTCAGGGTGGGTTACAAAGGCTCCTAATCTGAAGACATCTGTTGACGAGAATAACATCATTGTAGTATGTCCCGACGGTGGATATAGCAGTTGGTATTTCAACAGTCCGATTAATGACAGCTTTCGCTACGAAACACATATTACCCGCGAAGTTTTAAATTATACAGAAACGCATTACAGAACTATTAAAGATCGCAAAGGCAGAGCTATAGCGGGTTTGAGCATGGGAGGACATGGAGCTCTTTATCTTTCCATTAAACATAAAAACTTATATAGTGCTGCTATATCTTTGAGCGGAGGTGTTGATTTTACTCCTTTCCCCACCAGTTGGGATATTGCCAAAAGGTTGGGAAGCTATGAAGATAATACCGAAAGATGGGTGCAACATACTACACAATATTTAGTACATACGCTGAAAAATAAAGAACTGAACATTGTTCTTGATTGTGGTACAGAGGATTTCTTTCTCGATGTAAACAGAGTACTGCATCAAACGCTAACGCAGTTAAAGATAGAGCATGATTATATTGAACGTCCCGGTAAGCACAACTGGGATTACTGGAACAATGCTATTCTTTATCAGATGTATTATCTGAACCAACATTTTAAAAATCAACTAAAATAATTATTATGCAGGAGCTAATAGACAAACTGGTAAAGCAAGCAGGATTAACTGATGAGCAGGCTAAGAATGCTATCAATGTAGTAGCTGATTATGTAAAAGAAAAATTTCCTATGATCAGCGGTGCGGTTGATCAAATATTTCCCAAGCAGTAAATAAACGTATTAGTTTTGTATTGCTGAATTAGCAGAACCTGCTTCCCATATTTTGTAACGCAAGTCAAGTGATTCAGGTATGTATACTACAACAGGCATTTTGCTGTTGTACGTTACCATTTGTGTTTTGCCTGAAACAAATTCATCACGCAAAGTATTACTAGGACATCCCATCTTTGTAGAAAAAACATCTCCGCTACCGGTAAACTCATAGTAAGTATAGCCCCATCCTTCCAGATTTTTTTCTGTAAGTTCTCCCATAAGTCCGTGTTTATTACAATCTACTTTCATCTGTTTTCCCGGGATAATTTCTACTTTATAGTTTGCTTCTTCCTTTAAATCTTTTTTACCCGGAACGCTTATCACCATTCGCTTGTAGCCATCTTTAGGCGCAGGCATTTGTTTTAAAATATCAGAAATATTTTCTGTATTGGTTATCACTGATGTTGCAGTATTTTGAATTGTTTGTGGTGTAGTACAGGAAATAAAACTATACTACAACTTACCCATAAAATTAGAAATGATTGCTTCATACGTACATGTTTTTATTACAGGATGCAAAACCTATTCCAATTACATAAACGTATATAAAAAATTATTAAAAAAGAAGCTTCTATAATTCAGACTGACAGACCCAAAGAATTGTTAGCGTATATAAATTCTAAAAAATAATTTTATAAAACCGTACATTTGTTTCTTTATTTGAAGAACTTATGATGGAGCGTGTTATAGAATATTTTCAAAGTATAGATCCTGTGCTGGCAGCGTTGTTAGCTACTTTGTTTACGTGGTTGCTTACTGCATTGGGTGCTTCTGTTGTTCTTTTTATAAAAAATCTTAATCAAAAGCTGCTCGACGGTATGTTGGGTTTTACCGGTGGAGTAATGGTTGCTGCAAGCTTCTGGAGTTTGCTGAACCCGGCAATAGCCATGAGCGATGGCGAGGGTTTTATAAAAGTAATTCCTGCTGCTGTCGGTTTTTTCTTAGGTGCATTGTTTATTTTTTTATTAGATAAATTATTACCTCATCTTCACATAGGATTTAAAGAGGCGGAAGGTATGAAGTCTCCCTGGCAGCGAACAACCTTGTTGACTTTGGCTATCACTTTACACAATATTCCCGAAGGTTTGGCTGTGGGTGTTTTATTTGGAGGCGTTGCAGCGGGAATCCCTGAGGCAACCATTGCCGGTGCCGTTACTTTAGCCATTGGCATTGGCTTGCAAAATTTTCCCGAAGGTATTGCCGTAGCTGTGCCTTTAAGACGAATGGGTATGAGTCGTAAAAAAAGTTTTTTATACGGACAATCATCAGCATTAGTTGAACCTATTGCCGGTGTTGCCGGTGCGTTGGCTGTAAGTTTCTTTACGCCAATTTTGCCTTATGCGCTGGCTTTTGCTGCCGGTGCTATGTTGTATGTGGTTATTGAAGAAGTTGTACCCGAAGCACAACAAAGCAATAATACAGATTTGTCTACACTTGGCTTTGTGCTTGGCTTTATTATTATGATGTCGCTGGATGTAGCTTTAGGATAATGCTTACAAAAGCATCATCTCAAGCATGGAAATACCTCCGCCGTTATACACATCTTCCACGTTGTTTTGTTTAAGATAGTTGTATGCATTGGTACTTCTTCCACCTGAAAGGCAGTACACAACAATTGGTTTGCTCAATGCCTTTATCTCTTCCAGTCGATCCGGAATTTCATTAAGCGGTATGTGTACTGCATTTTCAATGTGGTGTTGGTTGTATTCGCTATGCGTTCTTACATCGAGGAAAGTTTTACTTTCCGCCTGTAAAATATCCTGAAGGTTTTGCATAAATATTTTTTAATGTGGTAGTTTTTCTCTGAATTTTCCATAAACCCATGTGCCGGCAACAGCACTCAGTAAGGTAACAATAATAACGGTTGCACCTGTTCCAATCTGTGCAAAAAGTGGTCCGGGGCAAGCTCCTGTTAATGCCCATCCGAATCCGAAAATTAATCCGCCGTAAATATTTCCTTTATTGAATTTTTTATCGGTCAGGACAATTTTTTCTCCATTAATGGTTTTTATATTGAATTTTTTTATCAGGAATACAGATAAAGCTCCTACAGCAATTGCAGAACCTATTACTCCGTACATATGAAAGGATTGAAGTCTGAACATTTCCTGAATGCGGAACCAGCTTACTACTTCACCTTTTACCAGTATAATGCCGAAGAGTATGCCCATCAACAGGTATTTAATATAACTGTACCATTTAGGCTGCTCACTGCTTTCGTTTACACACATGGCATCCTGCCTGCGTTTCTCAATGTCTTCTATCTGAAATTCGTCGTTGTAATTTTTCATTATAATGCAAGTATAAAAGGTAAAATAAAATTAGCCATTAAAAAACCTCCTGCCATAAAACAGATGGTGGCTATCAATGATGGCCATTGAAGATTGGATAAGCCCATAATAGAATGTCCGCTTGTGCAGCCTCCGGCATAGCGTGTACCAAAGCCTACCATGAAGCCGCCGAATACCATCATAATAATTCCCCTAAGCGTGAATAAACTTTCCCAGCTAAATAATTCTTGTGGTACTATTCCTTCGTAATTGGTAATATTGTATTGTTTCAAATCTTCTGCAAGAGCCGGATGCACATTTATTTGTTCAGGATTTCCCAATAAGAAAAAAGCAATCATTCCGCCAAAAAATATACCCAGCACAAAGAATAAATTCCATGATTCTTTTTTCCAGTTGTATTGAAAAAAAGGAACTTTTGCAGGAAAACAAGAGGCGCAAATATGTCTTAATGAAGAAGAAATACCAAAACTCTTATTACCCAAAATTAATAATAAAGGCACTGTCAATCCCAACAGTGGACCTGCTACATACCAAGGCCATGGCTGGCTAATCCATTCAATTAAATTCATAATGATGATGTGTTTTATTTATTTTACTTCTTCAAAAATAACTTCTTCCTGATTGATATTTGTATTTGTCTTTTTGAGATTGGGATTGCATGTGTTTGCGCTGCAACAGCCTACGTTGAGCAAAGGCATTAATGTGAATAATCCTCCCAACAAAGCAATTGCATAATCGTGTGTATAAATACCCTGAGCAATAAGTACAGCGCCCAGTATCAAACGTATAGTACGCATAGCACTCCATTGACTGATGTATGTTTTTATTTTATTCATTCTTTTTATTTTATTTTTGACTGAAGACTTTGCCAGCTTCCTCCGTTAATAACTTTTGTATCTGTGCCGGATAACATACTTTTTGCAGAAGCACTTCTCATGCCTGATGCACAACAGGTTATAATAGTTTTATATTTTTTTGTAAGCTCCTGTTTCTTTGATGCTATGGTGTTTAGCGGCACATTAATACTTCCGCTGATATGTCCTGAGGCATACTCTTGCGGAGTTCTTACATCCACAATCATTCCGCCGTTTTCCAGTTCTTCTTTCAGATTTAATTTTGCCATTGGGTTGGTACTAATGCCTAAAATAGAATAAATAGGACACGTGCCGGCAAATGCTGTAACCAACAGGAGCAGACCAACTGCTAAAGAAATATAAGCCGCAGTTCCTGCCATTTCGTAATAAAAGAATAAGTATACGCCGATAAAACCAAGAACTATTCTAAGCAATTTGTCTGTAACTCCAATATTTTGTTTCATATATACGGATATTTATTTTTCTCAATCTCTGCAAAGAGATTGAGAAAATATTTTTAATAAATTATTTGATGATATTATTTTGAATTTGGACAAACATAATCTGTCAACTCAAACTTTTCACTTTCCTTGATATCTTTAAACCCTCCTTTAATGTTGACAAGGTTTTCGTATCCTCTTGCTTTAAGAATAGAAACAAAAATCATGGAACGATAGCCTCCTGCACAATGCACATAGTAGGTTTTATCTTTATCTAATTGTCTGAAGTTTTCATTGATATAATCAAGCGGTACGTTGGTAGCATCTATAATATGTTCAGCTTCGTATTCCGATGCTTTTCTTACATCTACAACATCTATATTTTTATCTTCGTTATGCACTTCTGCAAATTCGTTAACTGTAATTGAGTTTATGGTATCAACTTCTTTGCCCGACTGTTTCCATGCATCAAAACCATCTTTTAAATAGCCTATGGT
>JAEWWO010000095.1 GCA_023396345.1 Bacteroidota bacterium | reverse complement strand
AAGCGGTAGATGGTTTGCTGGCAGATTTGGGAGTAAGCAGTCATCAGTTCGATGAGGCAGAAAGAGGGTTCTCTATAAGATTTGACGGACCTCTGGATATGAGAATGGATGTAAGAAGTGAGGCAACGGCAAAAGATGTTTTGCTTAACAACGATGAAAAAACATTGCAGAATTTGTTTAGTAAATACGGTGAAGTTACCAATGCAAAAACACTGGCAAAGCATATAACGGAAAACAGAAATGCAGTAGCGCTGGAAACGGTAAACGGTTTTAAAAGCCTGATAGCTCCTGTGGTTAAAGGCAATCCTAACAAATATTTTGCGCAGGTATTTCAGGCATTGAGAATAGAAGTAAATGAAGAGATGAAAGCTTTGGAGGAGTTGCTTGAACAAATACCTGAAGTACTGAAAAGCGGAGGAAGAGCAGCGGTAATAACCTTTCATTCTCTGGAAGATAGAATGGTGAAAACTTTTTTTAAACAAGGCAGATGGAATGTAGAAGATGAGCATCCTTTGATCAATTCAAACTTTGTAAATCCACTTAGATTGGTGACTAAAAAACCAATTGTTCCGTCGAATGAAGAAATAAAAAGAAACAGCAGAAGCAGAAGTTCTAAACTAAGAGTAGCAGAAAAAATATAAATAAAAAACATGCCGGCCAAAGAAACCAAGTCAGCGATATCGGAATTTAAAAAATTATTCAAATACAACTGGATTGTAGAGAATATTGGCTTCTTTCTGTTTTTAGGTTTGCTGATGATTATTTATATAGCTAATGGACACAAGGCAGAAAAGAACACAAGAGAGTTAAGCAGATTAAACAGGAAAATTGTTCAACTGGAATATGAGTATAAAACACTAAAGAGTGAATTAATGTACAAGACCAGAGAATCTGAACTTATACGTGCAGGCGAACCTATGGGACTGATGTTAAGTGAAACGCCTCCTGTACATATCAGAATTATAGACAGACATAAACCGGTTGAGGAATAAAAAATAAAGGAATCATTTATTGATTGAATGGAAGTAAAAAAAGTCATATTATCCAGAGTGTATCTATCCTATCTGCTCATTATATGTATATGTGTGATGGTGATAGGCAAGGCTTTTTATATTCAGCAGGTGCAGGGAGGATACTGGAAGGGAATGAGTGATAGTCTGCATCAGAAATTGCAAATTCTGGATGCTTCAAGAGGAACTATTTACAGTCAGGACGGACAAATGTTAAGCACCAGTATTCCTCAGTTTGATATTTATGTAGACTTTGCAGCAGATGGATTAAGAGAGAAAAACGGAAAACGATTCAGAGAAAATATAGACTCACTTTGTTATTATCTGGGAAAAACTTTTCCTGAGAAAACAGCCTCTGATTATAAGCAGGCAATGGAGTACGGGTATCAGAAAGAATTGAGATATTATCCTTTACTCAAAAAAGTAAGCTTCAGAGATTATCAGAAATTGCAGAATTTTCCATTGGTGAGAGAGGGCAGAAACAAAAGCGGTTTTATTCCCGATATAAAAAATATTCGTCTGAACCCCTACGGAATGCTGGGTTTCAGAACAATCGGATTAAACAGAGAGCATAGTTCCAACGTAGGTCTCGAGCTCACTTACGATTCTATTTTAAGAGGAAAAGAAGGCAGACGTCTTGTTCGTTTTATTGCCGGAGGCGTAGCTGTACCGGTTGAAGATGCCAACGAAATTGATCCGCAGGACGGAAAAGACATCATAACTACTCTCGATATCAAAATGCAGGAAATTGTAGAGAATGCATTGATGAAGATGATGATAGAAAATGAATGTCAGAAGGGAACAGCTATTGTAATGGAAGAAAAAACCGGAAAAGTAAAAGCTATTGCCAATCTGGATAAAACGTCTAACGGTAATTATGCTGAAGTGTACAACAATGCAATCACACCGACAGAGCCGGGCTCTACCTTTAAGCTTGCTTCAATGCTCGCGGTACTCGAAGATAATAAAACAGATACGGGCAAGTCTATTGATATGGAAGGTGGTCAATGGCATATCAATAAAAGAACAGTATACGATAGTGAAAATCATGGAAACGTAGCAAGTGTAAAGAAGGCATTTGAAATGAGTTCCAATGTTGCCAGTGCTAAGCTGGTATATAATGCGTACGCATCCAATCCTAATTTATTTATAGACCACCTAAGAGATTTGGGTTTTGCAGATAAAACAGGCATTGATTTAATAGGCGAGCGCAATCCGATAATACATACACCCGGTTCTAAAATGTGGAGTGCCACTACTTTGCCGTGGATGGCTTTTGGTTATAGTCTTACAGTTTCTCCCATGCACATTGCTATGTTGTATAATGCGGTTGCCAATGATGCTAAAATGATGCGTCCTTATCTGGTTGATGCCATAAGCAGCGATGGCGTTTTAATAGAACAAAAACAACCTCATCAGGTAAGAGAAATCTGTAGTCCGGATGTGAATGAGAAACTACAGGCTATGCTGGAAGGTGTGTGCAATATTCAGGGAGGAACAGGCTACAGATTAATGCAGGATGTCCCATTCAGAGTGGCAGGAAAAACCGGAACAGCTTTGGTAGCGCAGGGTCCGCTGGGATACAATGCAGGTATTTATCAATCTTCTTTTGCAGGATATTTTCCGGCAGATAATCCGCAGTACACCTGCGTGGTAGTAATTATTAATAAACCCAGACCTGCAAAATATTATGGTGCATCGGTTGCAGGACCAGTATTTAAAGAGATTGCACAACGATTATACACTATGTATATCCGCAGAGATGGCAATGAACAAAATAACGGATTAGATAGTTTGAAAACAGAGAACTCCAGCTATTATTTTGCTGCTGCTTCAAATGATTTGCATACAATATTCAAAACATTGGGAATTAATTATGCAGATTCTGCAAGTATAGAAAAACAGTTTGCTTTAGCACGGGGATTGAATAAACCGGTATTGAAAAATCTGGATTATTTAAAAGGAAATAAAATGCCTAATCTGGTAGGGCTTGGATTAAAAGATGCGCTGTATTTGTGTGAGTGCAAGGGTTTGAAGGTGTTTATTGATGGAGTGGGTAAGGTTGTTTCACAATCCATATTAACAGGAGATCCGGTAGAATCGGGTCAGCAGATAAAAATTATGTTGAATTAAGAATTGAAAAAATTAAATAACATATTTTCAGCCATACAA
>JAEWWO010000094.1 GCA_023396345.1 Bacteroidota bacterium | reverse complement strand
TTCATTTATAGTTTACTTTTCTTAGAGCAATTTACACATTCTAAGTTTAACCTTCGCTCTTTTTAAAGACTTTAACACTTAGCATAAACAAACTGCCGGCTATTGCTGGAACAATCAAATTTATGAGCCAGATAAGCACCGCTGTACAAAGTATTCCTAAGGTATTGCTGCTGAGCAACTGAAAAACAATCAGACTTATTTCTCCTCTCACACCAAGCTCCGCAATGGGAATGGTTGGCACAATCGCGATTAATAAAAACATAACACATATGGCAGAAATAGCCGCCGCTAAAGACATTTCTACTTTAAAGAGATAAAACATTAACAGATATTGTAAAACAAAAACAATAAAACGCAGCAAAGAAATAAACAACACCTTAAACAATGTTTTTGTATCAAACTCTGTAAGCGCTTCTATAAGAAAACGATGCTTATGAAAAAAAGGAATATTTTGTGTAATCTTAGAAACCCAACCTATTTTAAAGTACAAAAACAAAAAGAAAAGAATAAATAAAAAAAGAGCGTACAGCAACGCTTTAAACCATATGGAAGATAATCCCGCAGCTCCTGCAATGTTTACATGTTCTCCGTAAATAAGATAAAACAAACCTATCATTCCGGAAATGAGCGTTATCAATACCTGAGACAAGCTTCCCATAAAACTTACGGCTACAGATTTTAGTCGGTTTCCTTCATTCAGATAAATCATTCTTCCGAGATACTCGCCCATACCATTAGGAATAAACAATCCAAACGATAATCCTGATAACACCGCTTTGAATCCGGTGAATAAACTCACCTTCTGAACAGGACGAATAAGCTCCTGCCACTTTTTTGCTTCAAAGGTCCAGTTTACAATCATTAACAATATCATCAGCAGCAGTAAAGGCCACTGTTCTGTTACGGATTGTTTTATTGTTTCCCATGTTTGCGGAAGGTTGTCCTGTGCTTTTATTTTTCTGTAAATAGAAAACGACAACACTACAAACAATACCGGACCAATAATATAGTTAAGTAATATTTTGTATTTCTTTTTCAGTCCCCAATATTTCTGCAAAAATAAACAGTTTAGTGATATAACATATTTCACAAGCTATTATTGAGCATTTTCATTTTTTAATAAAATTAGCAGAATTCAGATTTTATATACTCCGTTTAGTTACGACATTTGCATTATCTTTTTTTATGAATAAACAACAGAGCATAAATTATCACAGAATTGCAGAGGCTATTGATTTTATAAAAAACAATTTTAAAAATCAACCGTCTTTAGATGAAATTGCTGCGCACATACATCTTAGTTCAGAGCATTTTCAGAAGCTCTTTAGCGAATGGGCAGGAACAAGTCCTAAAAAATTTCTGCAATACATTTCTCTTAATTATGCTAAAAGTTTGCTTAAGCAAGAACAGGCTACATTGTTTAATACCGCCAGTTCTACGGGATTTTCCGGCACAAGTCGTCTGCATGATTTATTTATAAATATTGAAGGAATGACTCCCGCTGAATATAAAAACGGAGGAAAAAATATTTTGATAAATTATAGTTTTGCAGATACGCCTTTCGGTAAGGTTATTATCGCTTCTACACCAAAGGGAATTTGTTTTATGGCTTTTGAAGAAGACGAACTGATTGCAAAACAAAATCTCTTCAATGAGTTTCCTAATGCAACATTTCATCAGGAAAAAGATATGAATCAACAACAGGCTTTAGAAATTTTTAATTCAGATAACAGTAATCCGCTACAACATATAAAACTACATTTAAAAGGCACAAGCTTTCAATTGAAGGTTTGGGAAAGCTTATTAAAAATACCATTGGGCAAACTCACAACTTACGGCGATCTGGCAAAAACAATAGAGAATCCCAATGCCTCAAGAGCCGTAGGAACTGCAATAGGAAATAATCCTGTGGCATATTTAATTCCCTGCCACAGAGTAATACAAACATCCGGTAATCTGGGCGGTTACATGTGGGGAACCACACGCAAAGCTGCAATTATTGGCTGGGAACAAGCATTGACAAATGAATAGTTTTACATGAAAACCTTTTTTAAAGACTCTTTTTATAACAATCAAAACATTCTTCCTAAGAATGGAACTGCTATTTATTATGGTGCAATAATGACCGAATACGATGCTGATAAATATTTTGATAATCTTATAAATACTATTCCATGGCAAAATGATGTGGTGATGATGTTTGGTAAAAAAATAATCACAAAAAGAAAGACCGCCTGGTTTGGCGATGAGCCTTTTAATTATACCTATTCAAAAGTTACCCGTAAAGCTCTGGCATGGACAGATACACTTATGAAATTAAAACAAATAACAGAAGAGGTGTCTAAAGAAAATTTTAATTCCTGTTTATTAAATTTATATCACAACGGAAACGAGGGTATGTCGTGGCACAGCGATGATGAAAAAGAGTTGAAAGAAAACGGAGCAATAGCATCGCTTAGTTTTGGTGCCCAAAGAAAGTTTCTTTTTAAACATAAAGATACTCGAGAAAAAGTGGAACTTTATCTTTCGCACGGAAGCTTGCTGATAATGAAAGATCAAACGCAGAAAAACTGGTTGCATAGTTTACCTACCTCTAAAAAAATTCTTTTACCCCGCATTAATCTTACGTTCAGGACAATAATATAATTTTTAAGACGCTTTCCGGCAGGGATGGAAGCGGCATCCTTTGCGTAACGAAGTGCAGCAAAGATAAAGCGCACAGCCCGACCGCCGGCATAAACAAAATTTTACATCACTTACACAAATCATAGTTTATCTCTACTACTAAATTTTGTAACTTGCACCCCTATGCGAGATTACCTGAAAGGACTGAACGAAAATCAATACGCTGCTGCTACACATATTTCCGGACCACTTATGATTGTTGCCGGAGCGGGAAGCGGTAAAACCAAAGTATTAACCACACGTATTGCACATTTACTTGCCGAAGGTGTGGATTCTTTTAATATTCTGGCGCTTACTTTTACCAACAAAGCCGCAGCAGAAATGAAAGAGCGCATAGAAAATATGCTGGGCAATCAGGAGGCGAGAAATTTATACATAGGCACTTTTCATAGTGTATTTGCGCGTATATTACGTGCCGATGCGCATCGATTGGGATATCCTAACAGCTTTACCATATACGATACAGATGATTCGCGCAGTGTTATCAAAACCATTTTGAAAGAAATGGAGCTCGACGAAAAACATTATAAACCCAACACGGTACACAATAGAATTTCTCAGGCTAAAAATGCATTAGTTGGTCCGCTTGAATATGCACAGGACTATTATATACAGCAGGAAGATATGCGCGCCAACAAACCAGCTCTGGCAAAAATTTATAAAGCCTATTGCGAGAGATGTTTTAAAAACGGCGCAATGGACTTTGACGATTTGTTGCTGAAGATGTATGAACTGCTGAACACCTTTCCTGAAATGCTTAATAAATATCAGAATAAATTTAAATATATTCTGATAGATGAGTATCAGGATACCAACCCGGTTCAGTATCAGATTGCCAAATTGTTGGCAGCCCGTCATGAAAATATTTGTGTTGTGGGCGATGATGCACAAAGTATTTATAGTTTTCGCGGTGCAACTATTGAAAATATTTTACAGTTTAAAAAAGATTATGATGATGTTGCTGTTATTAAACTGGAACAAAACTATCGCAGTACAAAAAATATCTTGAATGTTGCCAATGCTGTAATCCAGAATAATAAAGGACAGATTCCTAAAGAGCTGTGGACGGAAAATACAGACGGGGAAAAAATAAAACTCGTGCGCACCATGACTGATAATGATGAGGGCAAATTTGTTGCCAACACCATACAGGAACAAAAATTGCGCAACCATTTTTATAATAAAGATTTTGCCATTCTTTACCGAACCAACGCACAGAGCCGTTCTTTCGAAGAAAACCTGCGTCGTTCGGGCATTCCTTACAGAATTTATGGTGGTCTGAGCTTTTATCAGAGAAAAGAAATAAAAGACTTTATAGCTTACCTGCGTGTGGTTGTTAATCCCGCAGATGAAGTTGCTCTGGATAGAATTATCAACTATCCTGTTCGTGGTATTGGTAAAACCACCATGGAAAAACTACAAACCGTTGCTTCAGAAAATAATATTACCATCTGGCAGGTGTTGCAACAGGCAGAACAGTATGGTTTCCGTGCAGGTACGCTGAATGCAATTAATAATTTTGTAGTAATGATTAAGTTTTTTCAAAGTATGCTTACTACAAAATCTGCTTATGACGTGGCAGTGCAGGTGGGTAAACATACCAATCTTGTAAAAGAACTTTTTTCAGATAAAACACAGGAAGGTTTACAGCGGTATGAAAATATTCAGGAACTGCTTAACTCTATAAAAGAGTGGGTAGACAATCAGGAAAATCTTACCCAGATAGATGAAGACGGCACTATGCTCGAAACGGTAAGTGAAGCTGAAACCTTTGCTGCAACTACATTAGGAACTTATCTGCAGCAAATTACATTACTGACAGATGCTGACGAAAAAGATAAGAACGGAGATAAGGATGTTGTAAAACTGATGACCATACATGCTGCAAAAGGACTGGAGTTTCCTGTAGTTTTCGTAGGCGGTGTGGAAGAAACCATTT
Organism: Bacteroidota bacterium; assembly: GCA_023396345.1. Taxonomy (GTDB): domain Bacteria; phylum Bacteroidota; class Bacteroidia; order Chitinophagales; family Chitinophagaceae; genus Haoranjiania. The sequence goes on along the minus strand of JAEWWO010000094.1, from coordinate 6,202 downwards.
TTCCGAGTGGCTTAAGCATCAACTCCCGCGAAGAACTGGAAGAAGAACGCAGATTATTCTATGTGGCTGTTACCCGCGCCAAACAAAAGCTCTGGTTGTCTTATGCCAATACACGTTATAAATTCGGAAGTATAATAAGTAATGAACCAAGCCGGTTTATCAACGAAATGCCGCAACAATTTGTTGATAAAACTAATGCTGCCGGTAGTTCTGCAGGATTCGGAGGATCTGCTTTTGACAGAATGAATAACGGAGGTTTCGGAGGATTTAATAATACTGCCCAGGCTGAAAAAAGATATGGTCCGCCTCCTAAGAAAAATATATTGCCATCACAAGCCCCAAAACCCAGTTCTGTTGTAGAGCACAAGCCTTCTTCTGATTTTGTTCCGAGCGATACTTCTGTATTGCAGGAAGGACAAAAAGTAGAACATGCCAAGTTTGGTTTTGGTACTGTGCAAAAAATGGAAGGCGCAGCGCATAACCGTATAGCTACTGTTTTGTTTGAAAAAAACGGAGAGAAAAAAATTATGCTCAACTATGCTAAATTGAGAATTCTGGAGTAAATTCATTATAAATACTAACCGGAAAATAATAGTACATAATTAACAGCCTGTAAATCAATGGCATAACATTTGTATTTTTTGTAATATTCATTCATCAAAATACTTTATTTATGCAAAACAAATTAAACCTGTTATTTATTTCTATATTGGCTTTTACTCTTTCCGGATGTGAAGCGATTGGTACTATTTTTAAAGCCGGAATGTATTGGGGATTTTTAGTGGTAGCTCTTGTTGTAGGATTGGTAATATGGCTTTTTACCCGAAATAAGAACAAATAGTTCCTTTTTATTTTTCAACAATTTCTGTTAATAAGCTATTTATATTGTTAATAAATCCGGTTTCGTCAAATTTAAAAGTGGATAGATTTTTAACAAGTCAGATTATTTTTACGTCCAGATAGATTTAGCTATTATTATTCACTTTTTAGCAATGTTATCTTAACGTTATGCAGGTGTGAATACTGTTTTTTAATATCTGTTCATCTTCTTATTGTGAATTTGTTAATTATACTGTTTATTCAATTAAAATCAATAATTTTGGATGTATATAAAATTGTGAATTACTGTTATTAACTGCTGTTTTATTCAATTCCAACAATGTGTATAACAAAGTTTTCCCGAAATTCACAACCATAATAATAGTAGATTTTTTAAATAAATAATTATATTATATTTATTACAGAAATTATGAACATTGAAGAAGCAAAAAAAAATTTAGAGAAAAATGGTTTTTTAGATTTGCCCATAGATCCTTCGCTGGATTTATTTGTTGAAATTAAAAATCTTAAAAAAGAAAAAAATGCCATTATTCTTGCGCACTATTATCAGGAAGCTGATATACAGGATGTGGCAGATTACCTTGGCGATAGTCTGGGTTTGGCACAACAAGCCGAAAAGACCAATGCAGATATGATTGTTTTTGCCGGCGTGCATTTTATGGCAGAAACAGCTAAAATATTAAATCCGACAAAGAAAGTTGTTTTACCTGATTTAAAAGCCGGCTGTTCACTCGCAGACAGTGCGCCCGCAGATGCTTTCAGAAAATTCAAAGAAGAACATCCCGATCATATAGTAATTACCTACATTAATTGTACGGCTGAAATAAAAGCTTTAAGCGATATTATTTGCACAAGCGGAAATGTAGAATCCATCATTGCAAGTTTGCCTGAAGATCAAAAAATTATTTTTGCACCTGACAGAAATCTTGGTGCCTACATAAATAAGAAAACAGGACGAAATATGCTCCTTTGGGATGGTAGCTGTATGGTTCATGAGATTTTTAGTTTGGAGAAGATTTTGGGCTTAAAAGAGCTCAATCCGGACGCAAAAATAATAGCTCACCCTGAGTGCGAAGAAGTTTTACTGAATCACGCAGATTTTATAGGAAGTACTACCCAGCTTTTAAACTTTACAAAAACAGATACTTCGTTGGCTTATATTGTAGCTACTGAAACAGGAATATTGCACCAGATGGAAAAAGCCTCGCCGCATAAAAAGTTTATTCCGGCTCCTCCAAACAATGCCTGTGCATGTAACGACTGTCCGTATATGAAACTAAATTCTCTGGAAAAATTGTATTTATGTATGAAATACGAATTACCGGAAATATTAATGGATGAAGAATTGCGTCTTGCTGCTAAAAAACCGATAGATAAAATGCTGGAAATAAGCCGTAACGCGGGTTTGATAAAATAAGCGAAATGCTTAATTGGAAATTATAATACCTCCGTCCCTTAGTTTTTGGATAAAAGTGGCGGGGGTTTTTTGTGTATTATAGTCTTCAAAACTTTTCTTTATATACACACCAAGTTCCACATCGTTCATGGCAACAAGGGTTATAAATTCCGGACGATAATTTTTTCTGAATTCATCCAGTTTATCATCTTTTAAATTAGTGATATTACCAATCAAACGTTTATTAAATCTGTAATCAATATATTTTTCCTGTTCAAGCCAAATGGCGAAATCTCTGTAGTTTTCTCTTCTTTTATTTTTACGAAACTGTAAACCTTCGGCAATAGTATTTACGTCAAAATACACCCCTAAAGGTATGGGTACATTTCCTATTTTGGGTACTGATGCTATATCTTCTATTCCGGGCTTTTTAAAATTAAAAATATCTGCATATTCCTGACGGTTTCTTAAACTATCCATTCTGTAATCACTGGAATACACAACCACATCCGGTAAATAACCCGGTGGCGGATTTTTTCTTGTCAATACGTTTAAATGAATAGCGACTTCAAAATTATTTGGATCAGCAATGGTGTCAATAGGAAATTTATGCGTAGTTCTGGTTTTATAAGAAAAAAAGATAGAATCTTTATCAGATCTCACTGGTATTGTAAAATATCCTAAACTGTCCGAAACTGTTTTTGCTCCCGAAGTAGAATATACAAATACCTCAGGCATGGGTGTTCTGTATTCATCTTCATACACAAAACCCTTTATAGCTTTTTTCTGAGCGAATATTTGACCCGAAAAGCATAACAAAACAGCAAAAAGAAAGTAATATTTTTTCAAAAAATTAATTTATGAAACAATGATACCTTAAATGTTCAATAAAGTTTACTTACAATTATAAAATTAACAAATTATAAATATTAATAAATTGAATTATAATATATTATAAATATTTTATCTTCCCATATGAATCATCAGAATTTGAACGTCACTTGGATTAACACCACTTATTCTGCTCGCCTGACCCAATGTTTCAGGCCTTATTTTCTTTAATTTTTGTAAAGATTCCATACTGAGTGCAGCAACTTTATCATAATTAAAGTCTGTTGGGATTTTTAAATTTTCCATTTTACTTATACGGGCAGCTATTTCTTTTTCTTTTTCAATATAGCTTTCATATTTGAGTTGAATTTCAGCCTGCTCTATATTTTCTTTTGAAAAAACAAATTTTTCTTCCAATTCCGGAGTATGCTCAAGTATATCAGCAAGAGATACGCCGGGACGAAGAATAATTTTTGCAAGTTTTTGTTTTTCAATAAGTTGCGATGAATTTATTCCTTGTAAATAATGATTTATCTGATCCGGTTGCACATGCAAAGTGTGTAATAATTCTTTTATTTTTATTACGTCTTCCTGTTTTTGTTTTACCAAATTGTAACGTTCTTCAGTGGCCAGACCAATATTGTAACTCATTTCAGTAAGTCTTAAATCAGCATTATCCTGTCGTAACAATGTTCTGAACTCTGCCCTGCTTGTAAACATTCTGTACGGTTCATCTGTACCTTTACTTATTAAGTCATCAATCAAAACACCAATATAGGCTTCATTTCTTTTTAATACCAAAGGTTCTTTGTCGTGTATTTTTTGATTGGCATTAATACCTGCCATCAGTCCCTGACAGGCAGCCTCTTCATATCCTGTAGTACCGTTTATTTGTCCGGCAAAGTACAAATTATCAATCAGCTTTGTTTCTAATGAATATTTGAGCTGTGTTGGTGGAAAATAATCATATTCAATTGCATAACCCGGTCTGAACATTTTCATATTTTCAAAGCCAGGTACTGTTCTCAATGCTTCAAATTGTACTTCTTCGGGCAATGAAGTAGAAAAGCCATTTACATAAATTTCATAAGTATCAAAACCTTCGGGTTCTACAAACAACTGATGTCTCTCTTTATCGGCAAATCTGTTTATTTTATCTTCTATACTTGGACAATATCTGGGACCTGTACCCTCTATTCTCCCTGCATACATAGGACTTCTGTCAAAACCGGTTTTGAGAATATCATGTACTTTTTGATTGGTATAAGTGATATGGCAACTTAATTGCTTTTCTTTGGTGAGTTTTTCAACAGGAAGAAATGAAAAACCTGAAATATCTTCATCTCCCGGCTGTAATTCCATCTTAGAATAATCTAAGGTTCTGCCATCCACTCTTGGCGGAGTACCTGTTTTGAGTCTGTCACTTTCAAAACCTTCCTCTACAAGCTGCTCTGTTATGCCCGATGATGCTTTTTCCGCAATTCTGCCCCCTCCCATTTTCTTTTCACCTATGTGAATTACGCCATTTAAAAAAGTTCCGCTGGTTATAATAACTGCTTTGGCTTTAATTTCGTGCCCCATTGCTGTTTTTACTCCATAGCATTTTTTATTTTTTATGAGTAATCCCGTAACCATATCCTGATAAAAATCAAGATTCGGAGTATGTTCTAATAATTTTCTCCATTCCAATGAAAAAAGTACTCTATCGTTTTGAGATCTGGGAGACCACATTGCCGGACCTTTACTCCTATTTAGCAGTCTGAACTGTAGCATACTTTTATCAGAAACAATACCGCTATAACCTCCTAAAGCATCAATTTCTCTTACAATCTGACCTTTTGCTATACCTCCCATTGCCGGATTGCAGCTCATTTGTGCTATTGTATTCATATTCATGGTAATAAGAAGTACTTTATTACCTAAATTAGCTGCTGCCGCAGCAGCTTCGCTTCCTGCATGACCGGCTCCTGCCACAATTATATCATATTCTATAAACATTCAGTTTTAATTTGTGCAAAGGTAAATTAATTATTATAAAATGAATGTTCCACGTGGAACAACAGAAGTTGTAAAATATAATGTTTCACGTGGAACATCTTAAATTAATTTATTGTTTTGAGTAATTTTGTTATTTTTACTAGATTAAGAGAAAAACAAATGCTGAGCGAACTACATATAAAGAACTACGCCATTATTGATAATATAGAAATAAAATTAAGTAAAGGACTTAATATTGTAACCGGAGAAACAGGAGCCGGAAAAAGTATTATAATGGGAGCTTTAGGACTTATTTTGGGAAACAGAGCAGATAGTTCAGTTTTAAAAAATAATGAGGGTAAATGTATTGTAGAAGCCAACTTTACAATTAATAATACTGATTTATTGGCATTTCTAAAACAAAAGGAACTGGATATTGATGATAATCTGGTAATTATAAGAAGAGAAATCACATCTTCAGGCAAATCAAGAAGTTTTGTTAATGATACACCCGTTAATTTAGCAGATTTAAAAGGAATAACCTCGTTTTTGGTAGATCAGCATCAGCAATTTGATAATCTCTTATTGGGAAAAAGTAGTTTTCAGCAGGAAGTGATAGATACATTAGCCAAGAACAAGACTTTGCTTACCACTTATCAGCAATTATATAATAACTGGATAAAATCTTATCAGGAATTACAGATATTAGTACAAAATAAAGCAGATTTTAATAAAGAACTGGATTTTCTGCAATTTCAGTATAATGAGTTAGAAGAAATTAATCTTAAGGAAAATGAACTGGAAGACCTTGAAGAAGAACTCAAATTAATTGAAAGTGCAGGAGATATAAAAACGCTGCTCAATAACATCAGTTTTGCGTTAAATGGTAATGACAACTCTCTTGTAAACATACTAAAATCTTTATCTGGAGAAATAAGACATTTTCAGATTAGTAAAGAACTGAATAATATAGCCGAAAGACTTAAAAGTGCTGAAATTGAGCTAAAAGATATTGCAGATGAAACAGAATCTCTCAGTACTTCATTTAATTTTGATGAAGAAAGATTAAATATAATCAACGACAGAATGTCTGTGGGATATAAGTTATTAAAAAAGCACGGTGTAAATACAACAAACGAATTAATTCACATTAAGAAG
>JAEWWO010000075.1 GCA_023396345.1 Bacteroidota bacterium | reverse complement strand
GTATCCTTCAAACATTTTTCTGAAACCATTTTGCACTTCTGCATTTCTTATCAAAAACTGCGTTACCGATAGACAGGCATCTTCAAACTGGTGTTCAGTTGTGTAGTTGAGCGGACCACGAAAAGTTTCTTTAATATTTCTTTCCAGCAGATAAGTTTCAAAACTTTCTCTGCGTTCTTTCTTAGCAAAATCCGAACGATAATTTTTGATGGAAAGTTGTGCTAAACTGTACTGCGAAAAAAATAAAATTAATATACTGAGACTGATAATTTTCTTCAAAATATTCATCATTTTTACTACTGGTTCACGATTGTCAAATATAAGACTTTATGCCTGCGCACAAAGATTAATGTACTGTTCTTTATAAATTATATAACAATACATTAATCTTCACCCCAATGTTAAAGAAAGAAATGTAAAAGGCTGTATCAGTACTGAGTACTAAGTACTTTAAAATTTACCAGATTTTGATGCGCTCATTCTCAGGTTTATACATCTTGTTTCCGGGCTGAACATTAAACGCCTGATAAAAAGGTGTAAAGTTCATCAACGGACCCAACACACGCCATTGTGCGGGAGAGTGCGGATCGGTATTTATGCGCTGACGCACGGTTTCATCTTTGTATTTACTTCTCCATATTTGTGCTACAGATAAGAAGAATCTTTGATTAGGTGTAAAGCCATCAATTTTTTTAGTTGAATCTTTTGCCTGTTCTGTCAGTTGAAATGCATCGTAAGCAATGGCAACACCACCAAAGTCAGCAATGTTTTCGCCGGTTGTAAGTTTGCCGTTTACAGGCAAAGAGTCTAAAACTGTAAATCCGTCGTACAGTTTCTGAATCTGTTCAACTTTTACCTGAAATTTTTCTCTGTCCTGAGCAGTCCACCAGTTTTTAAGATTACCGTCTTTATCATACTGCGAACCCTGATCGTCAAAGCCATGCGTCATTTCGTGACCTATAACCATTCCTATTCCTCCATAATTGATTGCATCGTCAGCGTTGGGATCAAAGAAAGGAAATTGTAAAATGCCGGCAGGGAAAACTATTTCGTTTACCGATGGATTATAATAAGCATTCACTGTAGGCGGACTCATATGCCATAAAGTTTTGTCTACAGGCTTGCCCAGTTGCGAAAGATTAAAATTATATTCATTTTCAGCAGCAGAAATTACATTACCAAAAAAATCTCCTTTTGTAATCTTTACACCGCTGTAGTTGCGCCATTTATCAGGGAATCCGATTTTATTGATAATAGCACTCAGCTTTTCCTGCGCAGTTTGCTTAGTGCTGTCGCTCATCCAGTCGAGCTTATTTATTCTCGCAGAAAATGCCTGTCCTAAATTGGCAACCAAAACCATCATACGGTTTTTAGCATCCTGATTAAAATATTTATCAACATATAATTTACCTAAAGCTTCACCCAGATAATCATCGGTCATTTTGCTCAAACGCTCCCATCTTGGCTTGTTTTCAGAAAGACCGGTAAGTGTTTTATTGTAATTAAACTGTGCATTTACAAACGGAGAACTTAATACCGAAGCGTAATTATCAACCGTATGGGCACGCAGGTAAGCTTTCCATTCTTCTATGGAAGTTGTTTGCAGCAACTGATTAAGTTTTGTGTAATAATCAGGCTGTCCCACGAGAACCGAATCTACATTCTCTGCTCCCATATTTTTCAGCAATACAGACCAGCCGATGTTCGGGTGTTTTTTATCCAACTCAGCCACTGTAAACTTATTGTAGTTTTTTATCGGATCTCTCAACTCTACTCTTGTGCGATGATTTTCTGCTAATTTTTTTTCCAGATTATATACCAGGTTGGCATTCTTTTCCGCATCTGATGGAAGATTACCGGTAAGTTCAAATGCATTTTTTAAATATTCCCTGTACGCATTTTGTATTTTCTGTGTAGCAGAATCATTTTTAAAATAATAATCTCTGTCGGGCAGTCCCAAACCAGTTTGATAAAACTGTGCAACATTCATGGCGCTGTTTTTATCATCGGGAGCTACATAAAAACCAATTACAGAATTATTGAAGTGTTTGGATTCGGCAGCAACAAATTGCATGAATTGTTTTACATCTTTAATAGAATCTATACGGCTCAACAAAGGTTTCAGTGGTTCATAGCCAAGCTTTTCGATTGTTGCGGTGTCCATACCGGAATGATAAAATCCTGCTATCAAACTTTCAGTACTGTCTTTGGCATCTTCATCAATACCATCCAAAATGCTTTTCATTCTTTTGGTAGAATTATCTCTTAATTTTTCAAAAGCACCTACGCCCGATTTATCTCCCGGAATAGTTGCTGTGTCGTACCAGGCACCGTTGGTATATTTGAAAAAGTCATCACCCGGATGCACACTGGTATCCATCGCTGACAAATCTATAAACTGCGAAATGTTTTCAACTGTTGAATCTGCTCCCAGCCGGGTATCTGTGGTATTGCACGAAGCAAATACTGCGGCAGCAAGCATCGGGATATATATTTTAAATAGCTTCATAAAATTATATTTTATGCAAAAGTAAATAATTTAGAAGTTATAGAAATTCTAATAACAGATTCTATTTTTAGTTTCTGTATTTTTTCTTTTACTTTGCCTAACTAAATCACGTACCATTATGCTACCTAAATACAAAAGAGTATTATTAAAGTTATCAGGAGAATCTCTTAAAGCTGCCAACAGCACCGAACCATTTGACCCAAAGATTATTGAACGCTATGCACTGGATATTAAAAGTATCACAGATATGGGCGTGCAGGTTGCCATTGTAATAGGCGCAGGTAATATTTACAGAGGTATGAATGAGGCAGAAAGCGGTATAGAAAGAGCACATGGAGATTACATGGGTATGCTGGCTACCGTAATCAACGGAATGGCTATGCAGGCAATGCTGGAAAAAATAGGCGTTTTCACGCGACTGCAAAGTGCGCTGCATATGGATCAGGTAGCAGAACCTTACATCCGCAGAAGAGCCATAAGACACTTGGAAAAAAACAGAGTAGTTATTTTTGGAGCCGGAACCGGTAACCCTTACTTTACAACAGATACAGGCGGATCTTTAAGAGCTATTGAAATTAAAGCTGATGTAATCTTAAAAGGTACAAGAGTAGACGGTATTTACACAGCCGATCCTGAGAAAGATCCGAAAGCTACCAAATATCAGAAAATGACTTACAAAGAGTGTATTGACAACAACCTGAAAGTGATGGATGCTACGGCTTTCACGCTTTGTATGGAAAATAAAATGCCTATTATTGTTTTTAACATGAACGAACCCGGCAACCTGCTGAAAGTGATTGAAGGCAGAAATGTGGGTACATTGGTTCATTAATTACATTTATTTGCCAAAAAAGGAAAATATCTGTAATTTTGCCATCCAAATTTTTTATTATTTAAATTATACGGCAAAATCCGTGTAGCCTTAAAATTTTTTTATTATGAAAAAAGGTATCCATCCTGAAAGTTACAGACTGGTAGTTTTCAGAGACATGAGTAACGGCGATGAGTTTCTTTCCCGCTCAACAGCATCAAGCAAAGAAACAACTGTTTTTGAAGGCGTTGAATATCCGGTAATCAAACTGGAAATTTCCAATACTTCTCACCCATTCTATACCGGTAAAAATGTACTGGTTGACACTGCAGGACGTATTGATAAATTTAAAAAACGTTACGAAAAGAAAAAATAATTGCACTGCAATTAAATACTTTATTCTAAAGAGCCTTTCAGCAAATCCTGAAAGGCTCTTTTTTATGGCTATACATTCATCCATAAAATTATACTTATATGGAAAAGTTTATCATTAAGTAAGGATTATTTAAAAAAAATAAAAGTATTTTTGAAGTTCGTTTTATACGAAATCTAAATTATACCATATACGACCAATGGCTTTATTCAAAAAAAACAAAAACACTACATCTGTTCTTATAGAGCAGTCCAGAAAAGGCAAACTTGATCTGGAAGTTTTTGATACAGCCAAAGGTCTTGACTTACTGGTAGATTTTTTTAAGCTGATAAGACCTTCCCGCCCTACGGATTACAGAAAAGCGGAAAATGAGATTTATGAAGCAGCGGCTCTGCTGGAAGAAAATCCGCATCTTATCAAGGATTTACAAACGGCTATTATTTCTCAATTAATCAATACCAATCTGGTTCCTACGCTTACAGAAAGCGGCATGCTGGTAACCAAAGGTTTTTCTCAGGAATTCAGTAAAAGGTTAAATCAGAAATTTCTTCCTGCATTGCAATCAGAAAAAGATTTCCTGTATGTAATCAATAGAATTTTTTATAAAAAGAGAGATTATCAATGGGTTGAACAGGTGAGCAACGGCAGCTGGGAGTTTCTATTTACAGCCATCGGTATAGAATCAGGACATAACAATGCGGCTTTGAGACGCCAATTGCTGGCGGGTATGGAGATGCTTAGCTATCGCATAGCCAATCAGGGAATTGAGAGAGATATGGTGCGCTATATGCCTGAAAAGTATCTGAATAAAAATCCTTTTGTAGAACAAAATCACCATCTGCTGAAGCTTATAGAACTATACAAAAGTCAGACTGAAAATGAACTGGTGATTGAACTTGCCATCAAAAGGCTGAAAGATTCTTTAATTGAATCTGCCAAATGTTTAGAAGAAATTCGTGAAACACAACGCACACACGGAGCAAGCCTTTCTCTTACTTACAGCACACTCGTTATCAGCTTTTCGTTAAGAAGAATGAACATGATATTCGACAGTATTGACAATGACGGAAAAGTAAATGCTGACAGATTCATTAATTTCTTTAAACAGATTGTAAGAAACGAAAAACGAAAAAACAGTTTACGCGAACTATTCTCTCAAAGCTTTGGTTATGTAGCTTATCAGATAGCCGAGCATAAAGGATACAAAGGAACAAAATATATAACAACCACCTGGAAGGAATATGCCAAAATGCTGATAGCAGCTATGTGGGGCGGTTTTATTATTTGTTTTGTGGGTATATTTAAAAGTGTGCTCTCGCTGTTTCATATGAACCCTTTTGCACAGGGTATTGCCAATAGTATTAACTACTCCGCAGGTTTCGTTGCTATTGAAGAAACGCATTCTATACTTGCAACCAAACAACCTGCCTTTACAGCCAGTTCAGTAGCCAGTTCTTTTGACGAAAAAAGGAACGGAAAACCCAATCTATACGGACTTGCCGTAACTGTAGGCAAAGTTTTCCGCAGTCAGGCTGCATCTTTTATTGGTAACCTGATTGTGGTATTTCCGGGTACTTTTTTAATGGCGTATTTGTATGATGTAATTTTCGGACACAAACTGGTGAGTGGTGCGGCGGCGTATAAAATGCTGGAAGATCAGCATCCCTTTCATAGCTGGAGCCTGCTCTACGCCTGCAACACAGGTTTTTTCTTATTCCTCAGCAGCTTGATTGCAGGCTATGTACAAAACAGACTAAAGTACGGTAATGTGGGCAAAAGAATTGAAGAACATCCGACGCTCAGACACTATTTTTCAAAAAATCGTTTACAAAAAACAGGCAATTATGTAGAGCATCGTCTGGAGGAATTGTGGGTAACGTAGCACTGGGTTTCTTTTTGGGAATGAGCAGCATTGTACCTAAACTTCTGGGCATTAATTTCGACATACGGCACATTACCATCTCCTCTGCCAACGTATCTATCGGTGCCTACGGGCTTGGATTGTCTAACGTAACATCTGATTATTTACTCACCGTAATTATCGGTGTGCTGGGCATAGGATTTCTAAACTTCTCTGTAAGCTTTGTACTTGCTTTTATAGTAGCGGTACGATCAAGAAATGTGAAGATGAAAGATTATCCCGAATTCTTTAAAATACTCTTTAAATATTTTTTCCGCTATCCGCTCAACTTCCTTATTCCTCCTTCAACTACCAAGAGCGACAGAATTGCGAAAAGAATATCCGAAGAAAGTAATCAGGAATAATACCAGAAAAAAATCATAGAACATATCCCGGTAAGCATCACCACTTTTACCAAAGAACTTAATTTATGAAAGTCAGCAGGATTGGCTGCCTGTTCCAGTTTAGAAGTTATGTTGGCTAAAGGAATCAGAATAAAAATGATAATATATGCCATAGCCAGCCACCATTTAAAAGGCAGAATGTAAAACAATAAAAATATAAGCAACCCTATTATAATCAACAACCACACATAAATAAAAACTTTAGTAGCCGGCACACCAAACACAATAGGGAAAGTAGTGCAGCCATATTTTCGGTCGCCTTCTATATCTTCCATATCTTTTATCATTTCTCTGATCAGTGAAATAATAAACGCAAAGCAACTATACAGAACAGTAATACGTGTAATGGAAGAAATGTTATCCGAAGAGAAACCCGCAATCAGTGCCTTGGTTTCAGAAAAAGTAATTACAGCTACTGTCCATGCAGTAAGCAAAGATACAAGCACATTACCCCAAAGCACTTTTCTTTTCAGCACCATTGAATAAATAAACAGAAGTGTTACACATATCATATTTGTGATACCCAGCATAAAAGTTCCCGCTTTATAATCAAGATAAAAACCAATAAAAACAGCAACAGTACTCAATATAACATGACAGGCTATAGCCCAGTGACGGTGTATATATTTACCGATGATTACTTTATCCGGTTTGTTTACCACATCAATATTCAAATCGAAATAATCGTTGATGATGTTACCTGCCGCTGCAATAAAAACAGAAGAAACAACCAGCAGCGTTAAATGAAAAAAGTCGAGATTATTGTTTACATCTTCTCTTACAAACAATGGGTTTAAAACGGCATAAAAAAACAAATACTGCGTAAGCGCAATAAACAGCAGATTCGGCCACCGCACCAGTCTGAAAAACGCAGCAATTTTTTTCATTTATTTTGATGTTATATCTGTATGTATTTCCCAGTCGCCTCTAAGCTTCAGTACTTTTTCAACTACATCTCTCACACAAGCCTCGCCGCCTTTTAACGGTGAAATATAATTGGCAATAGATTTTACATCGGGCACCGCATCCATCGGACAGGCTTTTACTCCGCAAAGTCTCATGGCATCTATATCAGGCATATCATCACCCATAAAAAGTATTGTATCAAAACCGATATTCTGCTCTTCTGCCAATTTTCTTAAACAAGCTTCTTTATCTTTCACCCCCATAAAAATATGCTGAATGCCTAATTGCGTAAACCGTTTATCCGCCCCGGAATAAATCCCTCCTGAAATAATGGCAATTGTGTATCCTTTGCGCACTGCAAGCTGTAGGGCAAATCCGTCTTTGGTATGCATACTTCTTGCCATTACATAATCATCGTCTGTTCCGGGTTTGGGAATCACATGTACTTTACCATCAGTAAGTACCCCATCCATATCAAAGACAAAAGTGTTTATTTTTTTCAGGTCTGCCAGTATATTCATATCAGCAAAGGTACTCCTCTAAGACGGATTTGGCAAAAGAAGAAATGAAGAATTATATTAATATATTTCAAAAAAAAATTCAAAAAAACTATCTTAAATGATGTGCGTATAAATTTTGAGGCTGTCCTATTAAATTAATATCGAACTTCAAAGAAGGCTCTACTTTACTGCTGGCATTATGAATGCGGAAAGAAATTTGCCATCCTCCGTCGCAAACGAGGATAAGCGTATCTTTAGAATCAGGTTTAAAATCAAGCTCAATAATTCTGGTTGGCATCTTAAGAACAGGAACTTTAAAGTAAGGTTGTTTATTTATAGCCGGTCTGTTTAAAGAGCCATGCAAGTTAAATCCAAAAACCTCTACTCCTGATTTGTTTTTAATAACTTTATAAAAATCTTTATTCCCGATTAAATACTTTAATAATTGGGCAGGAACTATTTTAGGATTTAAGTTATCTAACAGTAAAAGCTCTTCTTTAAACGCATTTAAAACGGGTAAATAAAATCTATCCATTTTATTATTAAGATTTCTCCAAAGTTGATTTTGAGATTTAAGATGTTTTAATTCATCAAATACAGGCTTGATATCAGCAAAGTATTTTTCTGTATTTTTTATGTTTAACCAAGATAACCCAAAATTAATTGTATTAGAAAGTCTTGAATGTTTTACTGCTTTATGATTATGTTTTGCAGAAACACCTATTTCCCAATTTTCAGCTGAACGAATAAAGAGTACATCACGCACATCTCCTTTAATTCCTAATGAATCAGGAACAATTTGTAAAGTGAGTACATCCCCTGAACTTTGATGTACAAGTTTAGGCTCCAATAAGACAATATGTTCTACTGCTGCATTTGCAGCTTTTAGATAATCTGTCTGAATGTTTGTAGATAGTAAATTAAAAGAATCCCGTGCCACCATATATGAACTATCCTCAATAACCTCAATTTTCAGATTTTTAATAATGAATAGCTCTTCTGCACTTTTTAATAACGCAAATTCAAAGGCTTTACCTATTTGTGTTTGTGAAAGCATTAATAATAATATTCGCCTTTTACAATAAAATTTTTACTAAATATCAAAATCTCCTTAGAAGATTTATCATTGCTCATTCCATATTTCCAATTAGGAGTTATTATATGAAAGCCTGCATACAAATCTCTGATTTCCTCACAATCATTATAAGAAAGCAACCAATGTTCTCTGTTCTTTAAAATCTTTGCTAAACCTAAATGATCAAAATCTTTATGAGTATCTCCTTTGTAGCCATATAAACTATTTTTTATGAGATATGGCGGGTCAAGATATGCAAAAGAATAAGGATGCTTATTTAAAGACTCTTTAAAATCTGCTTGTTTAACATGTATATTAGGATTAAAAAAGTTTCTTATACGTTGTATAGATGTTTCTGTAAAACGCGGATGATTAGGAGACATACCACCGGATAAAGTAGCTCCTGAAAACGACGCTCTGTTTAATACATAAAATGCTGCTGCACGCTCGAGTTTTGTAAATAATGATGTCTGAGTTTTTTGAAGTTCATAAAATTTTTCTTTTGATAAAGGAAAATATTTTTCTACCTCAAGAGCCAACTCATCCGGAGAAGATAATAAACATTGCCAAAACTCTACAAGTGGATTAAAAATATCATATCCATAAACCTTTGTGCCTTTTGCCGCAACAGATAACTCCACAGAACCTCCTCCTAAAAACGGAGAGAGTAAAACATCTAACCGATTGGGGAAGAAACGTGTGATAAACTCAACTCCGCGAGTCTTGCCCCCGGGATATCTTAAAAGAGAACGAGGAGAGTAATTGATATCTATATTAATAGCAGGATCAGAAGAATATTGAAAAAGATTCTCTTCAGCATTCACAGGTTCAATGTCTTTATTAATATATTTTTTACTCTTACTCATTCAAACAAATTTACTATTAATTCCACAAAGTTATTCCTATATTTTTTAAATCTTTCCGCTTACTCTAAAGCAGGCTCCACGTACTTATTTTTCAAGTTACTGAATGAGAGACTGACGATGCAAAATCAATCCTGCAATCACCGGAAAGTGCCACAATCTTTCGGATTCCTTTATCCTTATTAAATCTTTTAAACGGGATGCAACTCTGGGGGTTATGTTTTTTGTCTGCATACTTTTGGAAATGCAAAAGTAAAAAAATAAAAAAGAATAATACAACAATTACCTGTCGCCAAAGAGCAGCGTTTTATAATTATTTTTATAACTTTGGTAAAATCATAAATCATCATTTAAAAAATCATTATTCAACTATGCCTTCATTTGATATTGCCTGCAAAGTAGATTTGCAAACACTGGACAACGCTGTAAACAC
>JAEWWO010000401.1 GCA_023396345.1 Bacteroidota bacterium | reverse complement strand
AAAACGGATTGAGTGTAACGGAATCCAGAAAGAAAGTATTGAGTCTGTTTCTCTCAAGCAAAGGCGCACTGGAACACAGTTCCATAGAAAAAGGCGCAGGCAATCTTGACAGAGTTACCATATATCGCACCTTACACTCCTTTACTGAAAAAGGATTGATACACACCATACCTTCCGTGGATAATACCATTAAATACGCTTTGTGTAAAAACTGTTCGCACGGACACCATCACGACGATCATGTGCATTTTATTTGTGAAAAATGTGGAATGACCACTTGCCTTGAAGAAGTACATGTGCCAAAAGTTTCGCTTCCTTCCAGCTATTCGGTCCGCGAAACAGAAGTAATAGTAAAAGGCAAATGTGCAAGCTGTGCAGGATAATATAAGAAGTTTACAGTAACTGATTCCGTAGGAATCCTATCTGTGTAGAAAAAATAAGGTTATTTGCCACTCCGTACGGAGTGGTATTTCTTAATTACAAAACCAGTTTCTCAAAAAGCTCGTTAAACACTTCTTCAACATTTTCTGTAATGCCCGGATGCACGGGCGAACATTGAATAATGGTGCTTTTGGCAGCGGTCAACCATCTGAATCTGGAAGGTTCATCCAATTGTGCAATAGGGCTGTCTTCTGCTTTTGCGAAAGCTATTTTTTCAAAGGATTGAAGGTTGTTCTCTACCATTGTTATATCCAGTTCAGCATCAAAGCAGGCAAGTTTTTCTGTATTAATATAGGTTTTGCATAAAAGAATATGCTTCTTTTTTGAGAAAAGAATCACCCCCGCATTTATAAATTCTTCTCTTTCAACACGAGGGACTATGCGGATTACAGCGTATTCATATACAACTTTATCATTCATATATTGCCTCTTCTAAAAATATGGAAGAATTATTAAACCTCTCGGTAAGAAAATGTATATACGTTTGTCTGGCTTTTTCTCCTTCACCCGGAGTTATTAACTCAAACCATTCCGCAGGAACGGTGTTTACTATTTCCTGAATCTTTGTAACAGAAAGCTGTGATTTGATTTCTGTTTCTACCACTTTTAGTTTATTGGCTAAAGGTAAAAGCACATGATAGCGTATTAAAGCAAACGGATTGGAAATATTATCCGCAAAACTGTCCCAGTTGTGATGATAATACAAAGATGCACCATGATCTATCAACCAAAGCTCATTGTGCCACATGAGCAAATTCGTGTTTTTTGCCGTGCGGTCCATATTTGCCAAGAATGCATCGAGCCACACAATTTTAGATGCCAGCATACCATCTATTTTTTTTACCGATGGTTCATAGGTTATGGAACCACTGAGATAATGCAATCCAAGATTTAAGCCACGGCTGGCTTTAAGCAAATCCTGAATTTCTTCGTCCGGTTCTGATCTTCCGAAGGCTTCGTCCAGTTCGGCAAATACAATTTCAGGAACTTTCAGTCCGATTGTTCGGGCAATTTCTCCTCCTATAAATTCTGCAATTAAAGATTTAATGCCTTGTCCGGCACCACGGAATTTCAGCACATACATAAATCCGTCGTCAGCTTCTACCAATGCAGGCATAGAGCCGCCTTCACGCAATGGCGTGATGTAGCGGGTAACGTTGACTGTACGGATATCGGGCAAGGTTAATCAAATTGAATTAAATAATAATTTTTCTTTCCTTTTTGTGCCAGCATATATTTATCGTGCAAAAGCAATGTATCATTTACCACAAACTGTGCATCGGCAACTTTATTTCTGTTGATGCTGATGCCGCCGTTTTGTACCATTTTACGCGCTTCGCCTTTGCTGGATAATATTTTACTTTCTGCAAGAAAACTCACAATGTCTATGCCTTCTGCGATAGATGCTTTTTTCAACGCTATTTTTTGCACACCTTCCATCGTTTCCAGGTCTTCTACAGAAAGACTTTCTGCCGGAGCATTGGCATTGGAAAATAATTTTTCGGTAGTTGCAATGGCATTTTGCAGTTCTTCTTCTCCATGTACAAATCTGGTAATTTCTTCTGCCAGCTTTTTTTGTAATATTCTTTTACCCGGATCTGCTTTGTGGTTGGCAATGATTTGATCAATCGTTTCTTTATCTAAAAAAGTAAATATCTTAATCCAGTTTTCTGCATCTTCATCAGTGGCATTTAACCAAAACTGATAGAACTGATAAGGTGTGGTTCTTTCTGCATCGAGCCAAACGTTTCCGGCTTCTGTTTTTCCAAACTTGGTTCCGTCGGCTTTTTTTATAAGCGGACAGGTAAAGGCAAATGCATCACCGCCATCTTTTCTGCGGATAAATTCTGTACCTGTAGTAATATTTCCCCATTGGTCGCTGCCGCCCATTTGCAATTTTACATTCTGTGTTTTGTACAGATGATAAAAATCGTAACCCTGCATCAACTGATAAGCAAATTCTGTATAAGAAATTCCCGTATCGCCTTCAATTCTCTTCTTTACACTGTCTTTGGCCATCATATAATTTACAGTGATGTGTTTGCCTGCATCGCGCAGAAAGCCAATAAAACTGATGTCTTTGAACCAGTCGTAATTGTTAACCATCACGGCTACATTAGGAATATCAGAAGTAAAATCAATGAATTTTTCCAGTTGTTTTTTTATGCCTGCCACATTTTTTTCCAGTTGTTCTTCGTTCAGCAATACACGTTCCGCGCTTTTCATGCTTGGATCACCAATCATTCCTGTGGCACCACCAACCAAAGCGTAAGGCTTATGACCTGCTTTTTGTAAATGTACCAGTAATAAAATAGGAATCAGACTACCAATATGCAGACTTTCTGCGGTGGGGTCAAAACCTATATAAGCCGATGTTTGTTCTTTATTTAGTTGTTCTTCTGTACCGGGCATTATGTCCTGCAACATGCCTCTCCAGCGTAGTTCTTCTATTAAATTCATCAGTGAAAAAATTTTTGCGAAGATAAAAAGATTTTATTCAAAGAACGATTAACAATAAACAATTATAAATGGTGAATGATTAATTGTAAGTGATAAATGAATGACAAATCACTGTTCCGTAGGAACGCTATACCTAAGCAATTACTTTCCAACTTGATTAAACTGTATATAAAATCGCCAGAGACGATAAAATTACACTTACGAGGCGAGGACAGCTCGCATTAACAAGCAAATTCCTAAATATATCTACCCCTTTTGTACAAAAAATAGGTATTTAAAAAATAATTTTCTGTAATATTTAATAAATGTAGTTTTGCATGCAATTAAATAACCTTTAAAGCGTTTATTTTAACATTAGATTAAAATAATTTTATCATTGCATGAGAAGAAATGTTACGCTACGCCTGCTTGTAATTTTCCATTTAGTATTACTATCTCAAATAGTTGATGCACAGTTTCGTGCTTACTCCAATGAATTTATGCAAATTGGAGCCGGCGCAAGAGGTCTGGGCATGGGCGGCGCACAAACAGCATCGGCTTTTGATGCTACGGCAGGATATTACAATCCGGCAGGACTTTCGTATGTAAGAGACGGAAGTTCATTTTCTTTAATGCATGCAGAATATTTTTCCGGAATAGGTAAATATGACTATGCTGCCGCTGCCATTCCTTTGAAAGATAATAAACGTACTTTGGGTATTTCTGCGCTGCGCTTTGCTGTGGAAGATATTCCCAATACTTTATTTTTGGTAGACCCACAAACAGGCCAGTTGAATTACAATAATATTTCTACTTTTTCTTCGGCTGATTACGGTTTTCTATTGTCGTACGGACAAAAATTAAAAGAAACGGGCAATACGAAAATCTCATTAGGAGGTAATGCAAAAGTTATTTACAGAAAAGTAGGTTCGTTTGCCAATGCCTTTGGCGTAGGGTTGGATGCCGGCGTTTTGTTTGACGGAGGCAAATGGAGAGTGGGTGTTATGGCAAAAGATATTTCTACTACTTATAACGCCTGGTCTTTTAATTTTACTGATAGAGAAAAAGAAGTATTATATCTTACACAAAATGATATACCTGTAAAATCTACAGAAATTACGCAGCCGAGAGCTATCATCGGAGGAGCCTATAATTTTGTGTTTAATCCCAAATTCAGTTTGCTTGCAGAAGCTAATATGGATGTCACATTCGACGGTAAAAGAAACACGCTTATAAGAAGTAATCAAGTGAGTATTGATCCGCACGGTGGGGTAGAAGCTAATATTCTGGATAAAGTATTCATACGAGCAGGTGTATCTAATTTTCAGCAGGGCTTGGCAGACAGTGATACAACCAATCAAAAAAGGACATGGATATTTCAGCCCGGTGTTGGTGCGGGTTTCAAGGTGGGACAGTTTGTAATTGATTATGCATTTACCAATTTAGCCAATCAGTCAAATCCACTGTACACGCATATATTTTCATTAAGATTAGATTTAGATAAAAACAATAAAAAATAATTTATTAATAAATACATGAAGAAGATATTGTACTTATTACTGGTAGTATTATTCAGTTCATTTTTCTTACAGACAAATGCGCAGTATAATAATGAATGGATTGTGCCCGGAAAGAATTATTATAAATTTAAAATAGGAGAAACTGCTTTATACAGATTAAATAATTCTTTTCTTACCAGCATCGGGTTAGGAAGTGTAGATAAAAGTCAATTACAATTGTGGCGTAACGGAAAACAGATTCCGCTTTATGCTACAACAGAGTATATTGAATTTTGGGGCGAACAAAATGACGGATTTACTGATGAACAATTATTTCAGAGTCCTGCACAACAATTAGACAAACGTAAAAGCCTGCATACAGATAGTGCCACTTTATTTTTGACTGTAAATAGTAATGTTGCACAAAATTTAAAATTTGTATCAGAAATAAACAATGTAGCCGGAAGACCAGCATCGGTAACTGCTGAACCCTATTTTATACATTCCTATTATCTTAATAATGGTACTACTTTTAATTATGGACCATACTCAAGATTTATCAGTGAACCAGTTTATGATTCCAGATATTTTTATAAATCTTTCGGATGGCAGTTAACGCCATCATCGCCCTATAATCTTAATTTTAATAATCTTTATGCATACAGCGGAGGCGTTGCTTCCAAATTGACTTTGAGTGTAACAGGTTTGTCGTATGTAGGCGGTAACAGAACTATCAGAGCTACATCTAATACCGGCGTAGATCTTGTAACCGCGCAGTTATTGGGTTTAGAGTCGAAATTTATTACTTCAAATCCAACGATATCAGGAGATTTTACTTTGTCAGTAAAAGATGAGCCGGCAACTACGAATAGTAGTTATGCTTCTGACAGAGTGATGCTTAATTATGCTGAGCTGGAATATCCACGCACGTTCAATTTTGGAGGAGCCAATAAATTTGCTTTCATTTTGGAAGGCAATGGTCAAGCAAAATATTTGGAAATCAATAATTTTAATGCCAATGGCTCAGTACCTGTATTGTACGATATAACCAACAGAAAAAGATATCAGGCTGTAGTTGCGGGAAGTACATTGCAATTTTATTTGCCCATGATAAATGGCAAGACTAATTTTGTTTTAACCGAACAAAGCACAAACGGATACAAAACAATTGATGCAGGAAAGGTAGTTACAAGAAATTATCCGAATTATAATGACGCAGCCAATCAAACAGCTTATGCAATAATTTCCAATAAAGGATTGTATGGCGAAGGAAATTATGTGCAACAGTACGCCGATTACAGAAGTTCAGCTGAAGGAGGTGGGTTTAATGCTAAAGTGTATGATATAGATATCCTGGAAGATATGTTTGCTTTTGGCATTAAAGGACATCCGTTAAGCATAAAGAATTTTATAAAGTTTGGCAGAGATAAATTTTCTGTAAAGCCACAATATGTATTGATTATAGGCAGAGGATTACCATTTTATCAAAATAAACAACAGCAGGGAAATGCTGTATATCAGGATATGAACTATGTGCCAACCTATGGATATCCTGGATCTGATATTATGCTGGCAGCAGATGGCCTTATACCCGTTCCTGCTGTAAATATCGGCAGAATTTCAGCCGTGCAGCCTTCTGAAATAAAAATATATCTGGATAAAATAAAACAATATGAAACTTCTCAAAAATTCACTTCTTACACAATAGCAGATAATCTGTGGAAGAAAAATATAATTTTTGCTACAGGGGGCTCAAATATACATGAATGGCAATTGTTTAATAATTATATATTCAGTTACAGCAGAATTTTGACAGATACTTTGATGGGAGGTAATGGATATTTATTTACTAAATTTAATACAGGTTCTGTTAGCGGAAATTATTCGAGCGAGTATTTGAAGCCATTGCTCGCTAATGGTGTTGGATTAATATCTTATTATGGTCATGGTGCAAGTACTACTCTTGGCTTTCAGGAGCTGAGTACGCCATTGCCTTATACATTCAATGGTAAGTACCCTATATTTATCACAAGCGGATGCGATGTGGGAGATTATTTTTCTTATATTTCAGGAAGAAGAGCGAACCTGAATAATATTCCGGAAAGTTACATTTTCACCAAAGACAAAGGTTCTGTTGCATTTGTTGCTCAGTCATATTTAGGTGTAACATCCTATTTACACAGATACAATCAAACTTTTTATGATAAGTTGGGTGTAGAGCTATATGGAAGACCTCTTTTTGAAAGTATGAGGGCAGCAAGTGAGAGCTTAACAATAGATGCCAGAAATCCCGGCGTAGATACTATCTGTTATTATTCTCATGCAGCTCAAACAAATTTACTGGGCGATCCTTTTATAAAAGTACATTACGCTCCTAAACCGGATTTTGTTATTGAAGAAAATCAAATCAACGCACCCAGCTCTGTTTCATTTACTGAAGATAGGTTCAGGATAAAAGCTTATCTGCATAATATTGGAATGGCTAAAGGCGATTCTGTAAACGTAGAAATAACAAGAAAACTTCCTTCCGGGCAAGTGGAATTACTCTTGAATAAAAATATCAAGTCTATTCGGAATATTGATTCTATAGAGGTAGATGTACCGTTGAATCTTGCTGATAAGTACATAGGAATTAATGAATTTACTATAAGTATAGACAAGGATAATAAATATGATGAATTAAGTGAGGCAAATAATCAGGCAACAAAACGAGTTACTGTTTTCTCTGATGGAGTTACTTTGGTTTATCCATACAAATACGGAATTATTGAAAATGCAACGGCTAAAC
>JAEWWO010000398.1 GCA_023396345.1 Bacteroidota bacterium | reverse complement strand
CCGTATCGTAAGCCACAGAAGCAGGGTCGCTGCCCATATCCTGTTTAACGATGGGCACACCTACTCTTTCGCTCCAGATCGTCAGCTGGTCAACCGCCGCCGCTCTGAAAGTGTCTGCCGCGCCGAGTAATACGCTGTTGCCCATTTTTTTATAGTTGTGCGCCAACTTTCCAATCGTTGTGGTTTTACCCACACCGTTTACTCCGACTACTAAAATCACATAAGGTTTTTTGTTGGGAGGAAGTGAAAAAGTTTTATAAGTCTGATCAAAGGCATCAACAATCATGTCCTCTATTTCAGATTTAAGTATTTTATTCAACTCACTGGTAGTTAGATATTTATCCCGCTCTACTCTCGCCTCTATTCGTTTGATTATTTCCAAAGTAGTATCTACACCAACATCAGACATAATGAGAGCATCTTCCAGATCGTCGAGTACTTCGTCATCGACTTTACTTTTGCCGGCTACAGCTTTTGACACCTTGGCAAAGAAGCTTTCCTTGGTTTTTTCCAAACCATGATCAAGACTTTCCTTCTCTTTAGAACCGAATAATTTTCCAAAAAAACTCATAGTATTAATGAATTGTGTTTATGATTTTTTAAAATTGTAAATTACAGATTACAAATCAGATGTTCTCGTCTTAACCGAGACAGGTTCGCTCTACTCTCAACATGACAGAAAAAGCATTTTCAATTTTCCACTTTCCATTTTCAACTCTACTCTATCCTCTCTCATCTATCCTCTATCCTCTAACACCTATCCTTCCCACGCTGCCGGATTTTCTCTCCATTTGTTCAATGTATCTTCTGTAGAAGCGGGAACAATACCTTTCTCCAAAGCCAGTTTTATGAGTACATTGTAATTGGTCAGTGATTTAAAATCCACACCATTTTCTTTAAACAAATTAACAGCTGTTTCGTATCCATAGTTAAAAATAGAAACAATGCTTTCTACAATCAGTCCGTTTTTACGCAAAATATTTACCACTTCCATACTACTTTTTCCGGTTGAGATAAGATCTTCAATTACCACAACTCTTTTGCCTTCGTCAAATGCGCCTTCAATTTGATTACCTAAGCCGTGATCTTTTGCAGTTGTTCTTACGTAAATCATCGGCAATTTCAATTGGTCAGCGGCCAAAGCACTCCAAGCAATACCCGCAGTAGCTACACCTGCCACCATTTCAGCTTCAGGATAGTTTTCAAATATCAGGTTGCTCATTTCGCTCTTTATAAAATCTCTGATATACGGATAAGAAAGAATTTTTCTGTTATCGCAATAAATGGGACTTTTCCATCCGCTTGCCCAGGTAAAAGGATTATTTACATTTAATTTTACGGCACCTACCTGCAGTAATTTTTCTGCAATAGCTGTTTCATTAGAATTACTCATAATTATTTCAAGTCTTTATAGTTCAATCCGCACGAAGATAAATGAATTCTGATAATTATTTCGATAAGAATAAGCAAAGAAATTATTACTATCTTCATGCGAAATATTTTTTACTGTGGATAAATTAAAAATAATTGCTGGCGGCGGACTTGTTACCAATGCCAAAGATGAACTGTTAATGATTTTCAGACGGGGAAAATGGGATTTACCCAAAGGAAAACTTGATGAAGGGGAAAGCATTGAAGCGTGTGCGGTGAGAGAAGTAGAAGAAGAAACCGGACTGAAAAAAGTTAATTTAAAAGAATTCATCGGAATTACTTATCATGAATATTTTGACGACAGATTCACGAAACGAGAGGTTATTAAAGAATCTCACTGGTATGCCATGACCGTAAAAGATAATCCTGAACTGATTCCGCAAACCGAGGAAGATATAGAAATGGCAGAATGGTGCAATGAAGATAAAATAAAAAAATATCTGCAAAATAGTTATCCCAATATTGTGGAGATTATTGGAAGATGGAAGTTAGAAGTGGGAAGTAGGGAGAGCGGAGAAGGAAGTTAATTTTCCTGTTTTTAATATAATTTCTATTGTAAAATCTACAATAAAAAAAGTTACCTTTGCGCCCTGTTATGAGCTACGAAAAAGAAATCAGCAGGCGCAAAACTTTCGCCATTATCTCCCACCCCGATGCCGGTAAAACAACGCTTACCGAAAAATTCCTTTTATTTGGTGGTGCCATTCAAACTGCAGGTGCTGTCAAAAGCAATAAAATAAAAAAGGGTGCTACTTCCGACTTTATGGAAATCGAACGTCAACGCGGCATCTCCGTAGCTACTTCGGTAATGACATTTGAATACAAAGACTTTCTTATAAATCTGCTGGATACGCCCGGTCACAAAGACTTTGCAGAAGATACGTTCAGGACATTAACAGCGGTAGATTCGGTAGTATTGGTCGTAGACAGTGTAAACGGTGTGGAAGAACAAACCCGCAGGCTGATGGAAGTTTGCCGTATGCGCGACACACCGGTGATTGTATTCATCAACAAAATGGATCGCGATGGTAAAAATCGTTTTGACCTGATTGATGAAATAGAAAACGAACTCAATATTTCTCTGCATCCCATGACCTTCCCCATCAACAGCGGTAAGGATTTTAAAGGGGTGTATAATCTTGATGAAAAAAATCTGGTTTTATTTACACCCAACACAAAAGCCGAAGATGAAGATGTGATTGAAATCAAGGATTTGTCTGATGAGATTCTGGAGAAAAAAATTGGAACTACAGATGCCGATATTCTGAGAGAAGATATAGAATTGATTGATGGTGTTTATGGCGATTTGGACAAAGAAAAATACTTAGCAGGAAAAGTAGCTCCGGTATTTTTTGGCAGTGCGGTTAATAATTTTGGTGTAAAGGAAATGCTTGATACATTTATAGGCATCGCCCCCAATCCAAGACCAAGAGAAACTACTACAAGAATTGTGGAGCCAAACGAAAATAAATTCAGTGGATTTATTTTTAAAATTCATGCCAACCTCGATCCTAAGCACCGCGACAGAATTGCTTTTCTGAGAGTTTGTTCCGGCAGGTTCGAAAGAAATAAATATTTTAATCACGTGCGCCTCGAAAAAGATGTACGCTTTAGTAACCCTTACAGCTTTTTGGCAAGAAGCAAAGACGTGATTGACGATGCCTTTCCCGGAGATGTAATCGGACTGTTTGATACAGGTAATTTTAAAATTGGTGATACATTAACCGAAGGAGAAGATTTTTATTTCACAGGTATTCCATCTTTCTCTCCTGAAATATTTAAAGAACTGGTAAACAAAGATCCGTTAAAAACCAAACAACTCGAAAAAGGAATTACGCAGCTTACTGACGAAGGCGTAGCTCAGTTGTTTACACAGTTTGGCGGCACTAAAAAAATTATTGGTTGCGTAGGTGAATTACAGTTTGAAGTTATTCAATACCGCTTATTACAGGAATATGGTGCTGCTGTAGAATTCAGACCCATGCCTTTTTATAAAGCTTGCTGGCTGACATCAGATGATGAAAAGAAGCTGAATGATTTCCTTAGATTTAAACAACAAAATTCGGGAGAGGATAAAGATGGTAACCCCGTTTACCTTGCGCAAAGCGAGTGGTTTTTGAATACGGAAATCACCAATAATCCTGACATAGAATTTCACTTCACCAGCGAAATACATAAGGATATTTAAAAAGGCTGCACTTCTAATCCATGTAAAATAATTTCGTTGACAAAGGGATTAGAGCTATTTGTAATATCGTAAATATCATGGAGACTGCTTCCT
>JAEWWO010000042.1 GCA_023396345.1 Bacteroidota bacterium | reverse complement strand
TATAACTACCTTTCCATTTTGCAAAATCCATCAGCAAGTATCAATGGCGGTACCAATTCTAATGGATTGCAGAGTGATATAGAATTTGAATACTTGCGTTCCACGGCAGATTCTATTATTTTAAAAGGCAAGAAATATGGCAACATACTTTATCTTGTAAAAGCATCAGAAGCAGAAAAAACACAATTTGAAAATGGCGGATACTTGACTTCAATAAATAGATTGAAAAATTATTTCCTCTCAGGATTTCCACACATTGTGCTGAATCAAGGTGGTATTGATAAAAAAATTGAATTGTGGACAAATAACTCTACCAAAGTTGCTGATGGAGATTATATATCCCCGGAAAGCAATTTAACTTCTGCAGTAAGCGGCTTTGCATTTGCAATTGATGGTGCCTATTTTAGTAACGGTTTGGTTTCAGAAGGAGTGAAATTCACAGGCTTGAGATGGAAAGGCGATAACCAACTTATAGCTTACGACTCTGTAGGCACAGAATATCCCGTTAATTTATCCAGTGCTCCTATTACTTTACTGCATCTTGCATTGGGTACTAAATTCAAGCTACAGGCTAATTTTAAAACTATATATCCAGGAACTTCTACAGCAGGTGCTGCAATAGTAGGACGTTATGTAAACAATCTGGATAACGCATTTACAGGTTATAGATTCCAAAACGGAACACTCACATTTAATTTTGATGTAGCAAATAAAAGACTAAATCTTGCAGGTTGGCACAACCAAAATGGCAATGCCGGTTGGACTACTACAATGAGCTACAACTACACTAAAGATGCTAATGGAATTTATACATTTACTCATTTATCCGGACCAACAGGAGGATATGTACAAACACTTATGACTCAGACAGGAAGTAGTGCAACAATCGATAATTTCCTTCGTAATAACAGAGTGGCATTTGACTATTACACTCAAGACGGAATGACTTATGGAAGAATGACAAGTGTTGAAAATCCAAGTATAGCAATGACCTATGCTTTAGTAAGATAATTAATTTTAAAAAAAGAAGATGCCAAACGGAAAACCGTTTGGCATCTTTAATGTTAGCATCATTCTAAATCATACATAAAAAATCTTTTCTAAAACAAAGCCGTATAACCAATATGAATTTTTGACTGATTAAATTTAAAAGGCTCGCCGCTCGTTTTGCCGTTGGCTATTGCCAGATTAAAAATTCCGGCGCGTGTTTGAAAAGCCATGCCCACTCCACCACTCACATAAGTATTTTGTTGATTGACAGATGAAAGATTCAAATTGCGCCAACCGCCATCTGCAAAGCCAAAAAAGTAGGAGTTTTGTGCAAACAAAAAGCGATATTCCACCGTGCCTGCAACATACTGATTAGCAAATATGCTTTCTTCATTAAAACCTCTTAAAAGTCTGTAACCTCCTATCTGAAACAATTCATTCATATAATAATCGGCACTGTATAAAATGCCTGCGTTTACTGCAGTTTTAACTACTGCCTGCCTGCCGACAGGAAAATAATGTGCAGCATCTGCTTGTGCCTTTATCTGATAAACACTTGTTTTTACTGTATCGTACAAAGTACTGTAATCAAAGTTTTCATCTGGAATATCCATGATGGCATTACTCCTCTTTATTTTTCTTGTACCCGCAGCTACAGAAAATAACACATCTGTTCCTCTGCGCGGATTGATGAGGTAATCTGTATTATTAAACAAATAAACAAGCTCTCCGTTTATCATACTCATATCCATCACAGCAGGTAAACGTTTTGTTGCAATTACCTGATTCGTATCAACGCTTATCATTCTGGAAGAGGCATTATTTACGAGTAATTTAACCGATTGCTGAGAAGAAAAAGAATAAGAAACTCCGGCAAAACCATCAATATTTACATAAACCGAATCAAACTTATACATATTAAATCCAACATCTACACCAAAATTTGAACGAAAAATATATGGCTTACTAAAGGCAAGATTTAGCCGTGGCGACTGTGTGCGCAGTTGCTGCCAGTTGAAAGCAATAAATTCTGCTCCTCCGAAAGCGTTACGCAGATTGAGTTTAACCTGACCAGTAAGTCTTAGTTTCCTGTCGAGCGGATTTTCTCCGGCATTGAAACCTACAATAGCGTCTATTTCGTTTACAGATTGTTTATCTAAATACAAATTCAAGACAGCTCCGCCACTGGTCATTTGTACCTCCCAGGGTCGTGTTTGTTTCAGATACGCAATGTTATTGAGTTTGCGGTCTATCTCTGCCAACTTAGATGCATCGTAGGGTTGATGCGGTTGAATGTCTAAATATTTATGAATATAAAACTGAGAAATATTTGCATTTCCATGAACAATAATACTATCAAGATTGTACACGTAACCCTTGTCAACAGTAAGTTTGCCGCTGATAAAATTATTTTGTAAACTTAAATCAGTCAGACCCGCTTTTACAAAAGGATATCCTCTTGAAGAATAATACTGAATAATATCCTGATAGAGTTTTTCTACTTTATCGGCATTGTAAATCTGATTTTTAAAGTCGTTTGAATTATAACGTAGTTCACTCAAAACGGGCAATAAGGAATCTTCTACATATAAATTTGCCCATGAAAATTTTTCTCCCAAAAAAACATCAGCGGTGT